>DASWHT010000390.1:0-3304 GCA_036398075.1 Binatia bacterium
GACGTGCAGGCGGTCATCGAGCTCGCCAATAAGTTGAATGTGTCCGTCTTGCCGCGGGGCGGCGGGACTTCACTGGCGGGGCAAACGGTGGGTCACTCCATCGTTTTGGACTTCTCCAAGTACATGCAGAACGTACTCGAAGTTAACCAGGAAGAGCTCTGGTGCCGAGTCCAGCCAGGGTTGGTGCAGGACGAACTGAACGCCCATGTCCGCGCCATGGGGCTGCAATTTGGCCCCGACACCTCGACCTCCAATCGCGCCACCATCGGCGGCATGATCGGTAACAACTCCGCCGGGGCCCACTCACTGACGTACGGCAAAACCCTCGACCATGTCATCGAGCTGACCGTGCTTTTGTCCGACGGGAGCGAATCGGTGCTGAAGGATCTCTCGCCAGAAGCGGTGGAAAGCATGGGCAGGGCGAACACCCTCGAGGGCAGGACTTACCGCGAGGTCTTGCGCTTGGCCGATCAGTATAAGAACGAGATTCTGGCGCGCTATCCGAAAATCATGCGGCGGGTGTCGGGGTACAATCTCGATGAATTCATCAAGGCCCAGCCTTGCAATCTTTCGCGCATTCTCGTCGGCTCCGAGGGAACCTTGGCCACGGTGGTCGAGGCCAAGATGCGGCTGGTGCCCAAACCGAAGTGGACGGCCATGGACGTCATTCACTTCAACGACGACATCGAAGCGCTCGAGTGCGCGCAAGTGATTTTGCAAACGGCCCCCTACGCTATGGAATCCACCGATAAGATGATTCTCAATCTTGCCCGCGGCAACATCGTGCAATCGAGACGATTGAGTTTCGTGCAGGGGAACCCCGATTCTCTCCTGATGGTGGAGTACGCGGGGGAAAGCGAAGACGAGGTCAAAGAGCAGGTCTACAAACTGGAGGAAATTCGCAAGCGGGAAAACATTGGCTACGCCGCGACCCTCGCCTTCAAGCCGGAGGAAGTGAAAGCCATCTGGGGCTTGCGCAAGGCCGGACTCGGCTTGCTTCTGGGCACCACCGGCGACAAGAAACCCATCGCTTTTGTCGAAGACGCCGCGGTCGCGCCGGCAAAGCTCCCTGAGTTCATCAAACGTTTCAAAAGCATTGTCAGCGGTCACGACGCCGTGGCCGGCTATTATGGGCACTGCTCCGTGGGCTGCATGCACATTCGCCCGCTCATCAACCTCAAGGAAACGAGCGAAATGCATAAAATGGTTTCAATCGCAGAGCAAGTTTGCGACCTCGTGCTCGAGTTTGACGGCGCGATGTCGGGCGAGCATGGCGACGGCTTGGCGCGGAGCCATTTCAACAAGAAACTTTTCGGCCCGGCGCTGTACGACGCGTTTCGGCAGGTGAAACGCGCCTTCGATCCGAAAAATTTAATGAATCCCGGCAAGATCGTCGATGCGCCGGCGATGACGGAATCGCTCAAGATCAGCCCGCAATACAAAACTTGGCAGCCGCAAACAACGCTGGACTTCAGCGCGCAAGGCGGCTTCGTGCGCGCGGTCGAAATGTGCAGCGGCATGGGCGAGTGCCGCAAGAAGCTCGACGGCACTATGTGCCCGTCCTATATGGGCACCCTCGACGAAGAGCACTCGACGCGGGGACGCGCCAACGCTTTGCGCTCCGTGCTTTCGGGGAAAATTCCCAAAGAGGAATTCACCGGCAAACGACTCTATGAGGTCATGGATCTCTGTCTCGAATGCAAAGCGTGCAAAGCCGAGTGCCCGTCCAACGTCGATATGGCCAAGCTCAAGTACGAATTTTTGGACCACTACCACCGGGCCAACGGCCTGCCGCTGCGCAATAAAATTTTTGGCGCCATCGAGGGGCTCAACCGGCTTGGCTCGATCCTGGCGCCTGTATCCAACTGGCTGGTGAATACGCCACTGAACCGCTGGCTGATGGAAGCGTTTACCGGCATCGACCGCCGCCGGCCATTGCCCGAGTTCGCCGGCGAAACTTTCGCGCACTGGTTCCGGAGTCATCAGCCCGAAGGTGATGGCGCAAATGGCGACGTCGTGTTGTTTCACGACACCTTCAACAATTTTAACACCCCAAACGTCGCCAGAGCCGCGACGCGTTTTCTGGAAAAATCCGGCTACCGGGTATTGTTGGTCGACAAAAAATGCTGCGGCCGGCCAATGATTTCGAAAGGGATGCTCGGCCAGGCGAAAGAAAATGCCGCCTGGAACGTCGACCGCCTTGCGCCCTATGCTGAGAAGGGGACGCCGATCGTCGGCCTGGAGCCGTCATGCTTGTTGACCCTGCGCGACGAGTATCCGGAGTTTCTCCGCACCAACGTCGCCAAGAAAGTCGCCGACAATAGTTTTCTCTTCGAAGAGTTCGTTATGCGCGAGCAGGGAGCCGGCCGCATAAAACTTGGAAGCAAAAGCCAGTCCCGAAAGGTTTTGCTGCATGGCCACTGCCATCAAAAGGCGCTCGTCGGTACAGCCCCGACGGTCAGCATGTTAAAAGCCGCCGGCTTCGACGTAAGTGAAGTTGACTCCGGCTGCTGCGGTATGGCCGGCTCCTTCGGCTTTGAGAAAGAACACTACGATCTATCGGTAACCATCGGCAATCGCCGCCTCGCGCCGGCGGTCAAAGCCGCAGCCGCCGACGTTGAGATCGTCGCGCCCGGCATTTCTTGCCGCCAGCAGATTGACCATCTAGCAGGAAGGAAGGCGAAGCATCCGGCCGAGCTGTTGTGCGACAGCGTCAAATAAGTCCGCGCCCCCAGCGCGTATCGTTCATGGTCGGAGGAGAAATAACGATATTGTGTCCATCGAGGTGTGAGTCTGGGGGATCGCACTGCGCGGCGCTGCCGTGGCCGAGGACCCCGCCGCGAATGGCGGCGGGGAGATGGGTGGGTGTCGGATGAAAATTACTTGGTTTTCTTTTCCTCGACCTTCGTTCCGGTGGTAGGTTTCTCGGCGATTTTCCCGGAGGCCTTATCCGATTTCAAACCGTCGCTTTTGGCGGGTTCCGCGGCCTTTGCAGTGCTTTTCGTGGTCTTGGTGGTTTTTTGCGCGGGCTTATCGATCACTGTCTTGCCGCTGGTGCTGACCTGGGTGCGTATCCGCTTCATCAGACCGGGGCCGACGCCGGGGACTTTTTCGAGGTCGTCAACGGTCTTGAACGGCCCGTTCTTCGTCCGGTAGTCGATAATGTCTTGCGCTCTCTTCTCGCCGACGCCTTTGATCGAGGTCAACTCTTCCTTGGTCGCCGTGTTGATGTTCACCGCGGCGACGGCCGCTCCACTGGATGCGACCAACATGACGAGAATTAAAAACAGCTTTTTCATAAGGC
>DASWHT010000391.1:0-7861 GCA_036398075.1 Binatia bacterium
GCTCGGACGCTTTCTCCATTGGCCGGGCTGGCCGTTGGCCACCGCAGAGTAAATCACATTGGACTTCTTCGGATGAATCGTCAGCGGCACGGAGTATTCTTCCTTGAATTCGGCCGCCATCGGCGCCCAGTTTTTGCCGCCGTCTTCGCTTGAATATAGGGCGCGCCCTGGGGCTGTCCCCGCCCGGCAATCGTGCCCGCCAGTGGCGATAAAGATTCTGTTGCTATCCTCCGGATGCAACACGATGGTGTGCACGTCGCAGTCGAGATTCTTGTTCAGCAGTTCCCAATTTTTGCCGCCGTCGGTGGTTTTGAGCATATAGCCGACTTGCAGCGCGACGTACATCGTCTGCGGATCTCCGGCGTCGATGGTGATATCGCGCACGTGAGGTTCCACGACGGCGACCGGATAGGTGATGCTCGACACCCATGGAATGTTCCATACGGAATCGAGCCGATCCCAGCTCTTGGCGCCATCGCGGCTGATGAAAACGTCGATGGGCTCGGTGCCTGCATAGAGCGTGTTCGGGTCAACGGGATCGAAGCTGAGGCAACGCACCTTGCCTGGGCCGCGCTTGCCGTAGCTCGGTTTTTTCCAGGTGGCGCCGAAGTCTTCGCTGAGCCAGACGCCGTCGCCTCGGGTGCCGGCGAAAACTTTATTCGGCGCAGTCGGCGACACCGCGACTTCCGGCACTTCCCAGTCCTTGAGCCCGTGGTTCTCCATTTTCCAAGAGCGGCCGTCTGCGCTTTTTAACGTGACGACGCCTTCATCCGTTCCAAGATATAATATCGATGCCATGGCGATGTCCTCCTTTTCGATCGTGCTCGAATCTACTACAGAACTCCCCGCGCGGACAAGCCCGACTGGGCTGTTCAAAGTTCAACGTTCAAGGGGTCACGCCCGTTCAAAGTTCAGCGTTCAAGGTTCAATGTATCGGAATAACCCCTCTTTGGAAAAGAGGGGAAGGGGAGATTTGTGTTCGAAATGACTCAGGATTGTGCAGCGAAATTCTCGGGCAGGTTGCTCAAAAGAATTCAGAGGCGAGGCGCGAGGTTTTCGTGTCCGTGTTCGTGGCTCGTGTTCGTGCGTTCTCGTCCTGCGAGCACGAGCACGAGAAACGAGCACGATTCTCTAATAGCCGAGTTCCTTGTCGACTAGGTTGCGCAGGGGTTCGCCGGCGATGAAGCGGCGCAGGTTTTCTCTGAAGATCGGCAACAAAGCCGGCCATTTTTGGCTCGTGATGCCGGCGATGCGCGGCGAGATCGTGACGTTGGGTAGGCTCCACAATTCCGAGTCTTCCGGCAACGGTTGTCTGGCGAAAGCATCCAGAGCCGCGCCGGCGATCCATTGCTCTTTTAGCGCGCGTACGAGCAGAGGCTCATCGATGGCTTTGCCGCCGCTGAGGTTGATCAAGTATGCGTTTTTTTTCATCAGGCGCAGTTCCGGCTCACGGATAATGTTGAACGTCGACGGGACGGAAGCGAGCAATAACACGACAAAGTCTGATTCAAGCAATAGCCGCGGCAGGAGCTCAGGCGTGCCCAGCTCGTCGACGAACTCCGGCTTTTCCATCGGCGTACGTTTGGTGGCAATCACGCGCATACCCAACGCCTTGGCTTTGCGCGCCAGAGCCGTGCCGGCGACGCCCAAGCCGACGATGCCGATGGTTTGTCCGTCCACCTCCACGGGCTGAAACCTTTGCCATTTCCGTTGTTTTTGCGCTTCAATGCATTCCGGCAGTTTCTTTGCCACCATGAGAATGCAGGCCAGGGCAAACTCGGAGAAGACCGTGCCGTGGATTCCTTTCGAACCGGTGACTTGAATTGGGCGCTCTTTCACCGCAGGGGTGAGATAAGCACTGACTCCGCCGCGCGTGACGTGCAGCCATTTTAGTCGAGGCATCCGTTGCACAAGTTCATCGGGTAGCGGTTCTTCGGTGAAAACGCCGTCGATTTCGCGGCGCCACTCCGGGTCAATGGAGGTATCGTCGCCCTGGCGCAGATCGCACGCCGGAGCATCCTGCCGGACCGACTTCAAGGCATTTTCGGGGAGCGTCACACGCAGCCAAATTTTGTGACTCATGGCGACTCTCGTATAGTAATGACCCATGACTGTCAATCGATGGATTCGTTGACGGTGGGCTATCCGCGTGTTACTAAGCCAGTTATCTCGGCAGGGAGAACGACAACTTGTGCTGAACAAAGTCGAAGCATCCAAAATCGAAAATCTAAAGCGACGGCTGGTCGGAGGCATTCGAACGCTAGAAGAAAGCGCACACTATTGATGTCTTTCAAAGGCATTATCAAGGCTCAAGACTCCAAGTGGGTGCGGTTTGTCCGTTGCCTTCCCCCTCGACGGGGGAAGGTTAGGATAGGGGTGCGCGAGTTCTTGGGTCGATATCACCCCCACCTTAGTCCTCCCCCGTCATGGGGGAGGATGGGAATTGGCATACCGCGTAAATGTGATGTTGTCGTCTTTATATTCTTGATAGCGCTTTGGCGAACCATTGGGCCGATCAATTGCCATGCCCAAGACAAAAAGCTCGACTCCTTCACGATTTCCTACGCATCGGTGTCCGGGACGCGAGCGCCGCTCTGGATTGCCAAAGACCTGGGGCTTTTTGAAAAGTACGGTTTGGATGGAAATCTGGTTTACATCGCCTCCGGCGTGACTTCGGTGAACGCGTTGCTCGGCGGCAGCGTCGACATAATCGCCGCCTCCGGCTCATCGGCGGTCGGCGCCGCCGCGCGCGGCGCGCCCCTGGTCATCATCGCCAGCCTGGGACATATCGCCTATAAACTTATCGCTCACCCCTCGATCACCAGCGTCCAGGGACTGAAAGGAAAAATCATCGGCTCAAGCCGGATCGGCGCGGGCACGGATTTCGCGCTGCAGCGGCTTCTTCCCAGGCTCGGATTGACGCCGGGGAAAGATGTCACTTTGCTTCCCACCGGCATCAGTGAATCCGACCGCCGCCTGCTCATGCTCGTGCAAGGCAAGATCGATGCGACGTTGGGCACGGAAGATAATTTGCTTCAGATGGCGGCGCGCGGCATGAAGTTTTCGGTGCTCGCCGATGTCTATGAAGCCGGCGTGTACACCACCGGCAGCGACATTGCGACCAACCGCCAGTTGTTCAAACAAAAACCGCGGCAACTGAAAGCTTTTCTGATGGCCATCATCGAGGGGATCTACATCGGCCGGACGCAAAAGGAACAAGCCTACCGCGTTTATCGCAAGTATTTGAAAGTTGATGACCCCAAGATGTTGGAATCGATGCACAAGAATTATCTGCTCGGCTCCATTCCCGCGCGGCCCTTTCCCAATGAAGAAGCGATTCAAAACGACATCGAGGATCTCAGCCACAGTTATGCTCACCTCAAGGGACGGAAGGCCGCCGAGTTTCTCGATATCTCTCTGCTCAAGAGTTTGGAAGACGAAGGTTTCTTCAAGAAATTCTACGGCAAGTAAGACCGGAAACGCTCAGGCGACGTTTGAGCAAGAATAAGCCGCGAATCATTCGCTACGAACTTCCCGGCGCCTGGGATTTGCTGGTCGGCGCGTCGGACGCCGGCAACGATTATCTCAGCACGACTCTCGCTGCACCCGACGATTGGTGGTTCCACGCTGACGGCGTGCCCGGAAGTCACGTTGTTCTGCGGGCAAAACCGGATGAAGAGCCGAGTAGAGAAACACTGCGCCAGGCCGCGGCGGTGGCCGCCTACCACAGTAAATCACGCGGCGCCGGCGCGGCGAAAGTCCATTGCACGCGAGCGCGGCATGTAACCAAACCGCGCGGCGTAAAAGCCGGAACCGTTCATGTGTCCGAGGGCAAGGCCCTCAAGGTCTATCCAAGCATCGATTGCGCGGTTAGGGTGGCGAAAGCGCAGCAAGATTAGGAGCGTCAATAAGATCCTGCCATGCACAGCGTTACACTTGCATATAGAGACGTTGACCGGTTGCCCGTGATCTGCGCCATACGCGCGATGGCCGGGCGGCACTATAATGTCGATGTTCGCGTCGCTCATATTGGTGACGAAGACGCCTTTGAGGCCGCGCTTTTCGACGGCTCGGCCGACGTTCTCATCGAACATCTTGAATTCCTCTACGAAGAAGCCGTCAAGGGTAAGAAAATCACCCTGTTCTGCGCGCCGAGTAAAGGCGGCGGCTTGCATCTCGTCGTGCCGCACAATCTACGCGCGGTGCAGGAGTTCAAAGGCAAGACCATGGCCGTACGCACTTCCGGCCAACCTCACGCCGTGACCCTATGGCTAAGGATGATGGGCCTGGAGAAAGACGTCGCGACAATGATGGTTCCAGACGGCGAAATCGGTCGTTGGGGGCAATGGAAAAAAGTCGCGAGCGGCGAGTGCGTCGCAACGTTTATATCGCCGCTCTATCTGCCGGACGCGCTGGCAGCCGGACTAAATGTTCTGCCGGTTCCTGAAATTCCCATCGTCGGCCACTTCGCCCAGGCGTGCATTTCGAGCTTCGCGCGCGGAAATTCCGACCTTATGCGCAATTACGTCAAGGCGGTTTTGCATGCCCTCGCATGGCTGATCAAGCGGCCGGCTGAGGCCTATGCCGCGCTACGACCGGAATTGCAGCCGCAGATGAAAGTCGCTGACGATGGCGAACTCAAACGACGCTTCGACTCGGTTGTCGCCGGCATCAAGCCAAAGCCTTATCCGACCCCCGCAGCCGTCGCCAATACCTACGAGATTGCGACGCTTGAATATCTCGGTGCGAAGGGGCTCAATCCCTTGTCACTATGGGACCTCCATTGGGTGAAAGAGCTGGATGACGAAGGGTTTATTGACGCTCTGACAGGGTGCTGAAAAACCTCCGTTCACCCTTCGACTAGGCTCAGGGCGAACGGAGTTTGCTTTGAATTTATTAATAAATGTCCGTTCATGCTGAGCCTGTCGAAGCATGGAATTCCTTTTTTCAGCATCCTGCCAAGCGTCTGAGTCGCCGTCGCGTTGAGAGTGGTTTGCCGCGGCGGCGAAAAGAGGTAAGCTCCCAGTCAGCCCAACGGAAGGAGGGTGCCGTCGATGGCGGATGAAGCGGTTGTTGCCAAAATAAGGGTCGATCAGGTGGGCAGCCTCCTGCGCCCCAAAAAATTGAAGGATGTCTATGGCCGGCATGGGCGCGGCGCGGTGAGCGATGGCAATTTGCGCGAAGCGCAAGATGAGGCGATTCACGCCATCATCGTGCAGCAGGAGGCGCACCGCTTGCCGGTGCTGACCGACGGCGAATATCGCCGGCTCAATTTTCAGGATAGCTTTGTCGAATCGGTTTCCGGATTCGTTTCAGAAAAACAGACGCTGCAATTCCAGGAAAGCCGCACGCTGGGCGGGCAAGCTTTGCAGCGCTGGCAGCCCGATTCAGCCATAACCGATCCAAAACTCCAGTACTGGCGTCCCATCACCCGGCGGCTACACCTGAACGAGAACCAGCCCCTCAAAGAGTGGCGCTTCGCCGCCAAGCTCACGATGAAGCCGGTAAAAGTCACGCTGATTTCGCCGGACCGGATCTGCGAAAATTTCGAGCGCCAGAACTCCTCCGGAGTATATGTCGATTTGGAGGAATACCTCGCCGACGTCGTGTCGATTTGCCGGCGCCTCGTCACGCAGTTGGCCGACGCGGGCTGTCCCTACATACAAATCGACGCGCCGAGCTATACGTCCTACGTCGACGCGCAGTCTCTGGAAAAGATGCGCGCGGCGGGGATGGACCCGGTGGCGAAAATGGAACGCTCCATAATGGCGGACAACGCGATTATCGGCGGCGTCAATGGCGTAACGTTCGGCATCCACCTGTGCCGCGGCAACGTGCGCAGCATGTGGCACCGCGAGGGCAGTTACGACGCCATCGCCGAGCGGTTATTCAATACCCTTAAACATGAGCGCTTTCTGCTCGAATACGACACGGAGCGGGCCGGTGGCTTTGAGCCGTTGCGATTTGTGCCCAAGGATAAAATAGTCGTGCTCGGTCTCGTCAGCACCAAGGTCCCGGCGCTGGAAAGCCCCGATGAATTGAAGCGCAAGATTGACGAGGCCTCGCGTCACCTGCCGCTTGAGCAATTGGCGCTGAGCCCGCAGTGCGGCTTTTCATCCAACATCGTCGGCAATCTTCTTAGCGAAGACGATCAGTGGCGCAAGTTCGATCTCATCCGCCAGGTCGCAGCCGACGTTTGGGGCGAAGGATGAAGATGAAAGAAATGGAGTGTTGGAGTAACGGAGTATTGGAGTATTAGGTCTCGAACCCATCACTCCACCACTCCAGCACTCCAGTGTCGACGAGGGTTTGGCACGATGATCACCCCAGAAGAAAATAATCTATTGACCCAGACCGGGCCGCGCACGCCGTGCGGCGAGATGATGCGGCGCTATTGGCAGCCGGTGGCGCTCAGCGAAGAACTGCCGGAAGGAAGCGCGCCTTTGAAAGTCCGCATACTCGGCGAAGAACTGGCGCTTTTCCGCGACGATCAGGGCCGGCCGGGGCTAATCGGACTTCACTGCTCGCACCGCGGCACCGATTTGAGCTACGGGCGCGTTGAAAACGGCGGCTTGCGCTGCCTCTATCATGGTTGGCTCTACGATATTTGCGGCCGCGTGTTGGAACAGCCCGGCGAGCCGGGCGGCGGGTCCAACCGGCAAGCAATAAAACATCGCGCACACCCATGCCAGGAGGCGGGCGGCGTAATTTTCACGTATATGGGACCGGGCGATGCGCCGCTTTTGCCCAACTATGAATTTCTCACCGTGCCGGAGGCGCAGCGGAGCGTTACCAAGGCTTTTTATACCTGCAATTATCTCCAGGGGAACGAAGGCAACATCGATCCGGTGCACCTGTCGTTTTTGCATCAACATTTGTCGGAAGCCCGGCCGCCACTAGAGCGGATTGTCGGCGGCAGCGGCGAGACGGACAATACGCTCCTGGCCAGAGACCTGGCGCCGACCATTGAAGTGGAGCTGATGGACTATGGTCTTCGAATCTGCACGCTGCGCGCCGCCGAGGCGGGTAAGCGCTATTTGCGCATCACCAATTTCATTTTGCCGAACTTATCCGCTTTCGGCGGTTCAACGGTCGGCGAGGGTTATGCAGTCCATTGGCATGTGCCCATCGATGATCCGACTCATTGGAAGTATATTTTCATGTTCAACCGGAGGCGGGCCATCACAGCGGAGCTGCGCGATAGGAACCGGGCGGACATCTCGCCGGATTATCGCTTGACGCGCAATCGAGTCAACCGTTACCAGCAAGACCGGGCGTCGATGGCGACGAAAAATTTCACCGGTATGGGCTTTAACTTCCAGGCCCACGACGCCTTCGCGACGGAAAGCCAGGGGTCCGTTCAGGACCGGACGCAGGAGAATCTCGTTTCCTCCGACAAAGCCATCATCGCCGCGCGCAAACTGATCGTAAACGCGATCAAAGACGTGCAAGAAAACCGCCGGCCGCAGCATGTGATGACGGATTCGGGGTCGAACCGCTTCCCCCACCTCATGGTGCTATCCGAAGTAATCAACGACGGCGTGGACTGGAAGGAGTATGTCCGGCAACTGGTTGGAAAATAATTGGCGTTCCAAACGTTTCAGTCGTTCCAGCAGTTCCACCCCCTCCTTCATCCTCCCCCGCGACGCGGGGGAGGAAAGAGGTGGGGGCTCGATCGTTTTAAACGATATAATTGTCTTCGACGATTGGAACCATTGGAACGATTGGAACGGTTTTAAAGCCTGCCGGCCAGTTGCCGGACATACTCCTTCCAGTCCACGCCGTCGTTGATTACTTCGGATAGCACCATGAGGTGGGGGAAGCGGTTCGACCCCGAATCCGTCATCACATGCTGCGGCCG
>DASWHT010000392.1:0-7112 GCA_036398075.1 Binatia bacterium
TGGACCGGCCATGTGAGAATTACGCGCTACGTCGCGGCCCATGACTCCGGCACGATCATCAACCGGCTTGCCGCCGAGAGCCAGATCAAGGGTGGCATTGTGCAGGGAATCGGCATGGCTTTTACCGAGGAGCTGATCACCGATCGCTTGACCGGCATTCCCATCAACCCCAATTATCGCGACGCCAAAGTGCCGACTCACCTGGAGGCGCCCGAGGTCGAGGTGATCTTTATCGAGCATCCTGACCCCTTCGGTCCTTTCGGCGGCAAAGTAGTGGGCGAGCCGCCGATTACGCCTGCTGTGGCAACCATCGCCAATGCCATCTTCAACGCCACGGGAAGGCGGATCAAAGAGCTGCCGATTACACCGGACAAGATCTTGCAGGCGCGCCAGGTCTGATGGAGGAGGAAACCGATGAAGTCATTTGAAAATATCGATGTCAAAAGCGTAGGCCAGGCGGTCTCCCTGCTGCGAAAGTTCCAGCAGGAAAAGAAGCAGACCCTGGTGGTCGGCGGCGGCAGCGAAGCGTTACAGCTCGTGAAAGACGATGTGCTGGCTCCCGACTATGTTATCAACCTCAAAACCATTCCCGGTTTGAATACGATCAAAGAGGAGCGCGGCGGTTTTCGCATCGGCGCGCTGACGACACTGGCGGATGTCGAAGATCATCTGGGAGTGCGCGATAAGCTGCTGATTCTCTCGGCGGCGGCGGGCGAAGCGGCTTCGCCGCAGATCCGCAACGCCGGCACCATCGGCGGCAACATCTGCCAGCGCCCCTTCTGCTGGTATTTTCGCTCGTCGAACTTCACCTGCCTGCGAAAAGGCGGACAGCTCTGTTATGCCGTGACCGGCGACGGCCGTTTTCACGCGATCCTGGGCGGCGGGCCGAGCTATATCGTCCACCCGTCGGATACCGGGCCGGCGCTGGTGGCGCTGGATGCGCAGATCAAGATCGCCGGGCCGGCGGGTGAAAGAACTATTCCTTTAGAGAAATTTTTCGTGCTGCCATCGGTGGACTATAGACGAGAGAACATTCTCAAGCCCGGCGAAATCGTCACAGAGATTTATGTTCCGACACCGAAAGCCGGTAGCAAGGGCTTTTATCATAAAGTCCGCGAGCGCCAGGCCTGGGATCATGCCATCGTCGCTGTCGCCACCGTCGTCCAGAGCAGCGGCGGCGTGGCGCGCGATGCGCGCGTGGTCCTCGGCGGCGTCGCGCCGATTCCCTGGCGCGCGCCGAAAGCGGAATCTTTCCTGCGTGGCAAAAAGATCGACGACAGCGTCGCCCAGCAAGCTGGCGTCATCGCGCTTGAAGGGGCTAAGCCATTGAAGGACAATGCCTACAAGGTGAAGTTGGCACAGGATCTAGTGCGGCGCGGTCTGCTCGAAGCGGCTTGACGGGACCGGTTATTGCCGCGGCGGCCCGGCGTGGGATTAGCGACACTATGCCAGGCCGCTTTCAACAGCGCTGCCAATCCAACGAGATCTCGATTGGGCCTTGGCTCCGCGCCGTCCAGGTTTATCGCCCCCCCCTGCGTGCTCTTGACCCAACCAATAAGAGCCCATAAAATTTGCCGATGGGGGGATTTCCGACGCGGAGTCAAGGCATGAATTTCCGACACCCTTGTGTTTGGTTAGCTCTATTATTTCTAGGGTTATCCGCTGCCCTTGGGCAGGCGGCGCAAGATTCCGGCAACCAGGCGCCACGCCGCGCGGCATCGTCGAGTGCTGCATCAGGCACCAACGCCGAGCTGGCGCGCCTCCGGGCGGACGCGATTGCCAAAATGAAAGAGTCGCGCGCGAGATATGATCAGCTTCTTGGCCTTTACGAAGAGGAAAAAAAGCGACTAAATGTAGAATTCGAGAAGCGCCGGGATCTTTACCAACAGGGTTTGATCGCGAGGGCTGAGGTGGCGCCCGTACAACAGGCGCTTTTCGCATCCATTCGCAATATCATGGACGTGAAGCGCTGGATTTTGGAAGACGACATCGCAATCGCCGAGGTGACGCTGCGCGATGAGTTGCTCCGTCTGCCACCGCTTGCCCGCGGCGGCTATAGCGAAGGCGGCGCGCTGATTCGTTTCAACGGCGGCGCCTTATGGTCGTTGGCGGAGGCGCCGAAGATCGAAAGGTTTTTTTCCGAGACCTTTGGCAAGACCTTGCCGGTCAGTGCCTTTGGCCAGTCACCGGCGCATGAGCGCCTGCGCTTCGACCATCGTGACGCGATGGATGTGGCGCTCCATCCGGACAGCAACGAAGGGCGCTCGTTGATATCATATCTGCGCCAATTAGGCATACCGTTCATCGCCTTTCGCGGCAGCCTGCCAGGGAGTTCCACCGGCGCGCATATCCATATCGGCAAACCATCAGCGCGCAATTGAAATATCCGACCTGGTAGCCGTTTGATGCCGCGCCGGCCGGACAGCGCGGTTTCAAAATCCTTAAAATCGAGGAGTTAAACACCCATGGCTCAACCCGCTAATCCGTTGCCCGCCTCGACCGTCGTTTTAGTTCGTCCCGACGAAGGTGGCGGGTTCGAAGTGTTCATGAACCGGCGGCCGGAAAAAATGGCGACCTACGCCGGCGTCTACGTTTTTCCCGGCGGCTGCGTCGAAACGGACGACTGTTCACAGGAGATGGTCGCGCTTACCCAGGGGCTCGCGCCAGCCGAGGCGCGGGCGGCACTTGAGTCGGAACTGGACGGGGAAGTCTGTTTGGGACATTGGGTGGCGGCGGTGCGCGAATTGTTCGAAGAAGCGGGGATCCATTTTTTCGTCAACGCCGCCGCGGAGTGGATGGACGAAACAACGCTTTTCCAACGGCTGGCTTCAAAACGCCAAGCGTTGCAGCGAGGGGAACTCAATTTGTCGAGTCTACTGGCTGCCGAACGACTCGCCTGCGATCTTAGCCGGCTGAAATATATCTCTCACCGCATCACCCCGGAACATTACAAAATTCGCTTTGACACGCGCTTCTATCTTGCGGCATTGCCCAAAAACCAGACGCCACTGCCAACCTCTGAAGAGGTGGCGGAGAGTCTGTGGGTCACTCCGGAAAAAGCGCTGGCAGAATCAGAATCGGGCAAGTTCCCCATGATGCCGCCGACGATTGCAGTACTTCGTACTCTTGCCCGCTATCCCGCCTGGGTTAATCTTTGCGAAGCCTACCGGCTTTAGTGAATCGGAATAACCCCGCGCGGCAAGGATTTCCTATAGACTTCCCCATCCGGTCATGGAGCGGCATAGGATTGACAGGCACGCCAAAAAATTGCCTCGCCAGTGACCCCGGAGAGGATAGTAAGGAGTCTCAAGGCCGATGATTTTCGCGGCTTTCGCCGGCAGTAATTTCGCCTGAATCTTAAATAGACACGGAAAATGGAGACGGCCAATTGGGCGACGCGTGAAACGCTGACAAGACGATGATTTAGAGCACTTGGTGGAACGGATTGTGCATCACATGGATTATCCATTTGAATATGGCTCCAGGGACGTGCTATATGGGCGAGAATTTCTCGATCGCGGATGAGTTAGTTTCATCCTTGACCATCCCCGAACAAATCTTCCAATCCTTTTACGAACCTAACCGTCTAAATGCTTATTAGGTAAAACGATGCCTGAGCTCGATTCTGCAAACCGGACCATTGCTTACTTTACCATGGACATCGCCGTCGAGTCCGAGATTCCGACTTATAGCGGTGGGTTGGGAATCCTGGCCGGCGACATGATCCGTTCGGCCGCAGATATGCGGGTTCCGATGGTAGCCGTCACGTTGCTGCACCGCAAGGGTTATTTCGAGCAGCGGCTCGATATCCAGGGTAACCAGTCGGAAAGCCCTTCTCATTGGTCGCCGGAAGGCCGGCTCGAGTCGTTGCCCGCCCGCGCTTCCGTGCTGGTGGAAGGCCGGCGAGTAAGCATTCGCGCCTGGCGCTACCCGATTCGCGGTGTCACGGGCCATCTCGTCCCGCTAATCTTTCTCGATACCGACTTGGAAGAGAACGATCGCCGCGATCGGGCGATCACAGATCATCTTTACGGCGGCGACGAGCACTACCGCCTATGCCAGGAAATGATCTTGGGTTTCGGCGGTGTCGCGATATTGCGCGCGCTGGGCTACTCGAATCTACGCGTTTACCATATGAACGAAGGCCACTCGGCGTTGGTCACGCTCGCTCTGCTGGAACAAGCGGCGGGCGGCCAAGCGACTCGTCGATTCGACGAAGAGCAGTTGGAATCCGTGCGGCGCCAATGCGTATTTACCACGCACACGCCGGTGGCTGCGGGCCATGATTGTTTCGGTTCGGAGCTGGTAGAGCGAGTGCTCGGCGCGGAGCGCGCCGAAGAACTCAGGCAGTTGCGGGTCATGAACGGCGCGCTGAACATGACCGAGCTGGCCTTGCAGCGATCCGGTTTCATCAACGGCGTGTCGCTGCGCCACCGGGAGGTTTCGCGCGCTATGTTCCCGGGCCATCGTATAAGCGCCATTACCAACGGTGTTCACGCCGCCACCTGGGCCGCCCCGCCGTTGCGCGCTTTATTTGACCGCGTAATTCCCGAATGGCGGCGCGACAATAATTATCTTCGCTACGCCCTGGGCGTGCCACTCGCAGATATCCGCGCGGCTCACAGCGAAGCGAAAAGAGACCTTTTGCAACATGTGCGCTGGCTTACGGGGGTGCAACTTGACGAGAAGATTTTTACCCTGGGCTTTGCGCGCCGCGCCACCGGTTACAAGCGCGGTGATCTGCTGTTCACCGATCTGGAAAGGCTGAAACGGATCGCCCGCGGCCCGGGACCGCTACAACTGATCTACGCGGGCAAGGCCCATCCGCGTGATCAATACGGCAAGGCAATCATCCGCCGCATCTTCGAGGCCGCGGCGGAGCTCTCCGACACTGTGCGCGTCGTCTATTTGGAAAATTACGACATGAATTTGGGACGGCTGCTCTGCTCCGGCGTCGATACCTGGCTCAATACGCCGATGCGCCCGCAGGAAGCTTCCGGCACGAGCGGGATGAAAGCGGCCCTCAACGGCGTGCCGAGCCTCAGTGTGCTCGACGGGTGGTGGATCGAGGGGCACGTCGAGGGAGTTACCGGCTGGTCCATCGGCGACGCCAGCGGGACGGAAAACGATTCCCCGGCCGAGGCCGCTTCTCTGTACGACAAACTGGAAAAAGTTATCCTGCCGCTATATTACAGAGAACCGGATAAATTCGCCGAAGTCATGCGCTCAGCCATCGTCCTCAACGGCTCGTTCTTTAACACGCAACGGATGATCGAGCAGTATGTCAGAAACGCCTACGCCGGCGGAGAATACGAGATTCGAGGGTAACTCAACGCTTTAACCTGCTTTGCGGATCCTTAATCGGCGCGGCAGTTATCACCCGCCCTGGCAGTTGTGAATCGTCGTAACCCGACCGTTGTTTTATGAGATCGCGACGCCCTTGGCCAAAGACGCGGCCCAATCGATACCCTCTCGCAGCGCCGTAAAGTATGCATCGCCGCCGACGATATAAGTGTCGTTGTGCCCTGCGCCGATAATCATGTAAAATTTTTTTGGCTCTGGCGCGGCCTCGAAAACTTTCCTTCCTTGACTAAAAGGGACCACCTCGTCGCGGTCGCCGTGCAGCACCAGTAAAGGGCTTTTAACGCGCCGCACTTTTTCCAGATTGTCGTATCGAGTCGAGAGCAGGGGGCCCAGCGGTAAAAGGGGAAAAACCGCCCGCGCCATTTCCGGCACGGAGACGAACGGGCTCTCAAGAATCAACGCCAAGCCGTCCACATGCATGGCCATTTCAACCGCCACCGCCGCGCCTAAGGAGCGGCCAAACAGAACCAACTGCTGCGGTTGCACGTTATAACTCTGGCGCAGAAAGTCGATTGCCGCTCTGCCGTCAAGGTAAGTGCCCGGTTCCGAAGTCTGGCCGTCGCTGCGACCGTATCCCCGGTAGTCGAAAATAAAGACGTTGATTTTGACTTTGTCGTGCAGCAGCCTGATGTTTTGCACACGGTGGCTGATGTTGCCGGCGTTGCCGTGAAACCAGAGCAGGGTTCTCTGAGCATTGGGATAGGGGACGAACCAGCCGTTGAGGCGAACACCATCCCGGGCCGTGAAATGGACGTCGTCGAAATTGAGACCGACGTCGCGGGGCGTTTGGTAGATTGTCTTGTCAGGGTGAAAAATCAGCCGTTCTTCCATTGGGCACGCCCAAAGAAAAAACGCCATGAACAAAATCAGCATGCCACGCGAAACAGTTCTCATCACAACCGCAGGGGAGGAGCACGATTGCGGCAAATCGGTAGTCACCGGACCGCCGCGTCTCTCTGGCACCCGAGTGAGAGGCGCGAAATTTAGTGTTTGCGCTCGCCGCGTAGCTTCCATTCCAGGCCGTCGATGATGCATTCAACACAGGCTTGTAGGATATCGGCGGCGACGCCCACGGTGCCCCAACTGTCCTTGCCGTCGGAGAAAATCGCCAGCACCCGCACCAGCGCCTCCGCGCCTTTGCCCTCATCGTCGCGCGGGCCGCCGCCGTGATGCAATAACCGGACATCGAACTCTTCCAAGCGCACATCCGAGAGCTGGGGATAGTGTTTTTCGAGAACTTTACGCATGGCGCTATCGACGGCGTGCACCGGCCCATTGCCAGTGGCCGCAACGAGCTCCTGTTCGCCAAAGATTTCAATCAAGACGCTTGCCTCCGTGGAGGTTCGATACGGCGTTGGAGATTGGAAATCAACCTGGTCGTCGATTTTGCAGCGGAGCACTTGGAAAGGTTTGAGATAGTCTTGGCGGTTGCGGATCATCATCAACTCGAACGAGGCCCAAGCGCCATCGAGGCGAAAAAACTCCTGCTTGAGGTCTTCTGGCATGATTTCCTCCGGCTTTTGCCCTGCTTTGACTTTGTGCCATTATAGCTTTCTCGCGGAAAATGGCTAGGTTAGCTCCCCTCCTCACGCGACTTATTCATAAAACCCTTGGCATTTCGTCTTTTCATAAAATTTCTACTCTGGTAAAATTACCTTATGGAAACGAAATCAGGGGATAACAAACTCAAAGGCTTTTTCCTCAATTTGGTGCGCCAAAGCTTTGGGCAATTGGGTATCAACGATGCA
>DASWHT010000393.1:0-3136 GCA_036398075.1 Binatia bacterium
GGTTCTGCGATCGCCATCCGGTCCAGCGCCGCCAAAGCCTTCACGAAGTCGCGCTGCCTGAGATATATGAACTTGAGATTATTCAGCATGCGCCTGAGAATCTGCCTCTTCGTGACCGGATCGAGAAGCTGCGGGCTCAACGCCACCGGCCTGCCGTATAATCCGGCGAGCAGTTGTTGCAGGCTATCAGGAGTCCTAATATCGCCGCCGTTAAATGGATCAATGACGATCTCTTCGCGGTCGTCCAGATACTTGACGAGAAAATGGCCGGGGAAGCCGACGCCCAACAACGGCAAACCAATGCGCCGCGCCACTTCCATATATAAGACGGACAAGGTTATGGGGATGCCGATACGGCGGTCGATGACTTCGTTCAAGAAACTGTTTTTCGCGTCGAAATAATCGTCGCGGTTGCCCCGGAAGGCGCACTTTTGAAACAGGACGTAATTGAGCGCGGCGATGGAGCGGTGCGGACCGCTCTCATCGCCGGTCAGATGCTTGGTCACTGCTATTGCCAATTCGTCGATGCGCCTGAGATACGCGGTGGTATCGAGCCGCGGATACTCGGACTCAGCGATGGCCAGCGCGGCGCGGCCCAAATCGAGCGCATCCTCCGGCCGCTCGACCGCGCGGCGAAATTCTTCGTAGGGATCGGCTGCCATCGACGCTCCGGCTCCAAAAAAAGTCCGTTCAAAGTTCAAGGTTCAATGTTCAAAGTTAAGATTTCCCCGATCAAGCGTACGAGTTCGAATCCGAATCCGAAACGTTGAACCTTGAACATTGAACCTTGAACCCATTAGTTAGCGCGGTTCCGAGATGACATCCACCAGATACGGGAGCTGTTTCTGCTTGACGTATTTGAGACCGCGCTCCAGCGCCGGCCTCAAGTCGGCCGGATTGTGCACCGGCCCTTCGGCGCTGACGCCGAAAGACTGCGCCATCTTGGCAAAATCCACTGCCGGATCATCAACGTGGGTGCCGATGCCAGCGTTTTCCACGGGCCGCTTGCGGAACTTGGCGACCTCGATGCCATGCTCCTCGGAATTATAGAACGACTGGTTATTGTGCATCACCATGAGCAATGGAATCCGATGCTTGGCCGCGGTCCAAAGCGAACTCGAGGTCATCAACATATCGCCGTCCGATTGAATGCCAACGGCGAACTTGCCTGTGCCCTTGAGTGCCAGCGCCGCTCCGATGGCCGCGCTGGAGCCATAGCCGACCCCCGCGCCGCCGCTGGCGCCGAGATATTGATTCGGTTTGGAAAAGTCCCACAGCCGGCGGGCCCAACCGTTGGACGTTCCGTTCACGAGAACCCAGTCTTCGTTTTTGATGACTTCGCCCAGCTCAAGGGCCAGCCACGCCGTCGAAATGTCCTTGAGAGAACCCTTGGCCCGGGCGTCGGCCTGCCATCTGGCCCGTCGCGCTTTATGCTTCTCACCCAGTTCCCTGCGCCGCGCTTCGACGGCATCCTTTTTCTTGGCGTCGTTGCCGAGCAGGTCGCGGCACAGCCGCGTCAGCTCAGGCAGCGCGACGCATGTGTCGGCGGACATCGCAACATCCAGCGCCTGCAGCGCCTGGTAATCGCCGGCCCAGGAATGCACCAGCATATCGTTCATCGAGATACTGATGAGCTTCACGGCCGGCGCGGTAACATATTCACAGTCGCGGGTCTGTTTGCTGACGGTAGTAATGGAGCCGAAGATATCACCCACGTCGAGGGCCAAGATGACATCCGCCTTCGCCAGCAGATCGCGCGCGCCATCGGTTGCGTCAAGCGAATTGACCGTTGGAAAATTAAAGCGCGCGCCTTTATCCACCACCGGAGCGGCCAGAAGCTCCGCCAGCCCAACCAACAGTGGTACGCTCTTGGGATTGCGCCCGAGACTATCCGCGATGATCAGCGGCGCCTGAGCGCCGACCAGCATTTCAGCCGCTTTGCGTAGCGCCTCCGGATTCGCCTGCGTCGGCGCAGGCGGCGCGAAACGGTTCACGTCGGGAATCTCCGTGGCTTTGGTGATAGCGTCTTCCTGAATGTCGGCATCGTAATTGATATAAATGGGCGCCATCGGATCCGTGGTAGCGATGCGGTAGCCGCGAATGAAAGAATCCGGCACGTCGGCGAGGGTATAGGGCTGGTCATCCCATTTTACGTAATCCCGCACCTGATTGCCCTGGACCAGCGCCGTATGAATCCAGTCGATGCGCGGGCGGCGCCGTTTGGTATTCATTGGGCCGGTGCCGCCCAGAACGATCACCGGCACGCGATCGATGTAGGCGTTGAAAATCGCCATGCTCGCGTGCTGCAAACCCACCATGTTGTGGACGATGGCGATCATCGGCTTGCCCTTGGCTTTGGCGTAGCCATGGGCGACCGCCACCGAAACCTCTTCATGATTGCAAAAGATGACTTCCGGTTTGTAGTTGCCACCGTAGTTCACTATGGAATCGTGAATACCGCGAAAGGTCGCGCCCGGATTGAAGGCGGCGTATTCGATATCGAACGCCTTCATCAAATCGACGACCACGTCGGAGCCGTACTCCGGCTGCTTCTTTTCTTCCCTGCTCTGTGCTTTAGCCACTGTGAGGTTCCTCCCGTAAAATTTGTGTAACGCTCTCCATATCAGGAATCGCGGGCGGTGGCTAGCGCCACCAGTTCAAAACGTTCAAGCCGTCGAACAATCCGGAAATCGTTTTGAACGACTTGAACACGTCCATATAGTTAGTTTCTTTTTTGCAGCAGACCCTTGTCATAGAACAGCTGTAGCGTGCCCATCAGATCGCCGTCCCGCGCCCCGCTCGCCGACGCCTCGGCGATTTTGTCAGCGACCCGCTTAGCCGCCGACGGAATAACGATGGAAACGATCAGCTCCGCGTCATTGACCAACTGGGCCATGGACGGCAGCGATTTGACCCCGGCGTTTTCCGCCCGCTTGCGGCTCGTCTCGCCGCGGTCTTTGTCATAGGTCAGAACCTCGACGCCGTGGCTCTTCAACAGCTTCGCCCAGTGAAAACCCATCTCGCCTATGCTCATGATACCAATGCGTTGGAAACCCATAGTCTACTCCTTTGATTATACAGAATGACTCCGGACGCCCTTCGACTACAGCTCAGGGCGAACGGGAACTGAATTGAA
>DASWHT010000394.1:0-2524 GCA_036398075.1 Binatia bacterium
CGCATCGTTCATGTTCTGGACACGGTGCTACCCATCGCGAAAGTAAATGGCGCAGGCGCGGCCTTCCCGGGCTTTGACGGGCCGGCGGAACTTGTCGGGACGGGACAAACAACCCGCATTGGCAATCTGCTCGTGACCATCACGGGTCGGTTTCCGCACCCAGAGTCGTTGACGCCTATAGAAACTCCGCGTGAGGGAATTCTCGATATGACGGGCGTCGGCGCCGATTATTGTCACGGTTCGGATCACTTTCATCTCATCTTGTCCCTGACGCCCGACCCCACCATTTCCAACGTTGCCTTCGACCAAGCCCTGAGAAGTATCGCGCTCCGATGCGCGCGCTATCTGGCGCAGGTGGAAAAAACCGGTGGCGCGCCGGAACGACGGACCATCGCATTGCCGCCGGTGAACAGCAAGCTGCCAAGAGTAGTCTTGATCTACCAGGTTCAGAGCCAGGTGATCGGCGCGCGGACTTTTTATTACGGCGAAGAGGTTTCCAAGACGCTACCGACGTTCGTTCATCCCGCGGAATTCTTCGACGGCGCGGTGGTGAGTGGCAATTACAAAATCGAGCGCAAAATACCCACGTCGTTGCACTGCTCGAATCCGTATATTTTGGAACTGCTTGAGCGCCACGGGCAATCGCTTAACTTCCTCGGCGTCATTCTCTCGCGCGGTTACAATGACAGCTTCGAGCAGAAAAAAAAGATGGGACTATGGGTTGCGCGTTTGGCGCAAAATCTCGGCGCCGAGGGCGCGGTCGCATTCATGGAGGGAACCGGCAACGGCACCGTGGACTTCATGCAGACGGTAAAAGCGTGCGAAGACCAGGGCATCAAGACCGTGGCCGTGCTGCACGAGTCCAACGGTCCCAAGGGCTACGAGCGGCCGCTCGTGGACCACCCCAAGGAAGCCGACAGCATGATCAGCCGCGGCAACGTCTCGGAAAAAATCTATATCCCCCCGCTCACCGCCGTGATCGGTGGCACCGAGATCGATCTCCACTTTAAGGCGAAGCATGATGCGCGCCTGCCGTTTCTCTTCGACCCCACGATCTTTTACGGCTCTTTCAGCAAAATGGGCGGCAGCGGATTTCGGGCGGTGTACGAGTAGGGGCACGGCATGCCGTGCCCCTACGGTAGCGGAACGAAATGCAGGGCAACTGCAAAAGAGGTCCACAATGGTAAAAGTTCTGCACTATATGAATCAATTCTTCGCGGGCATCGGCGGTGAAGACAAAGCCGGGCAGGAGGTCGTTTTCATTCCAGGCGCTGTCGGCGCGGGAAGATTCCTCGACGATGCTTTGGAACATCACAATGCAGAATACGCGACCATCGCCTGCGGGGACAATTACTTTCACGAGGAAGAAACGAAAGCGCTCGCAGCGATTCATGACATCGTTGACAAATTCAATCCGGACGTCTTTCTCGCCGGCCCGGCATTCAACGCCGGTCGATATGGCCTTGCATGCGCCAAAGTATGCAGCTGGGTGCGCGACAACCGGCGTATACCGGCGATCACCGCCATGCACGAAGATAATCCTGGAACGAGAGAGATCGGCCGGCATGTCTTCGTGATTCAAACCGGCGACTCCGCCGCGGCGATGCAAGAATGCTTGAAACGTTACGCACGGCTGATCGAAAAGCTGTTAACGGGCGAACAGGCGGCGGCCGAAAATTTTCGGGCCGAGTATTGCTTGGCCACTCCGCGGCGCTTCACCGCGAGGTCCGGCCGTCCGGATTACGTTCGATCTGTGGATATGCTGCTGGCAAAACTCAATGGCAAGCCCTACGAAAGCGAGATTCCTCGCTTCGAAACCGAGCAACATGCGATTCCTAATCTAACCGTTAGCTTGGCAGAGGCCACCCTCGCGCTGGTCACCGAAGGGGGCTTAGTGCCGAAGGGCAATCCCGACCGTTTGGAAAGCACGCGCGGCTCCAAATACTTGAAATATTCGATCCTTGGACGCGACGATTTAAGGCGCGGCGATTTCGAAGCCATGCACACCGGGTACGACACCGCCACCGTCGACCAGGACCCCGACAGAATCGTTCCCCTGGACGCAATGCGCGGCTTAGAAAAGTCGCAAAGATTCAAGAAGCTCCACGATTACTATTTCGTCACCACGGGAACCGGCGCCATGCCGAGCAAAATGGCAGATCTCGGCAACGGCATCGCCGACGAGCTTGCCGGCGCCGGCGTGAACGCAGTAATTTTGACCGCCACCTGAGGAACCGGTACTCGTAGCGGCGCTACGATCGGCAGACAAATCGAATTGAAAGGCATTCCCGTCGTTCTCATCACCTGCCTCGCCAACGTTGCGTCGCAGGTTGGCATCGGCAGAATTCTCGGCGGCAACAAGTTTCACTATCCCGTCGGACAACCAGACTTGCCGCCTGAGGAAGAGCTGCGCTGGCGCGCCACCCTGCTTGAAAAAGCGCTCAAAGCGCTAGAAACACCGATCCGGGAACCGAAGATCTTCTGAGAGAACCCGAGATGGCGTAATGTTGGCAGGCTGGTCAAA
>DASWHT010000395.1:0-11064 GCA_036398075.1 Binatia bacterium
TATTGTCAACGATCAGGCAGAAGTGCTGATAACCGATGGCATCAGCGGGCTGTTCGACCCTTTGCTTCCCATTGGTGAAAATCTCGATGTACTGCCCTTTTGCGAATTCCAAAAACATCAATTCCTGCCGTTCTCCGTCCCGCAAAGCGTGAAAAACTTTCTTCGCGCCGAAGGCGTCGTCATACCAGCGCACGATCCGATCGACGTCCGACGTTCTCAACGCCACATGTCCGAAACGTACCCCTTTGGTTGCCATAGCTCTTCTCCTGCATACCCGAAACTCGGAAACACAGTCAGATATCTCCGTTAGAGCTGGAGGCTTGATTTCTGATCAGCCCCAAACTGACGCGCCGGCTGGCGCTGGCGGTCGTAACGGCTCCCCGTCTTGCTTCCTCTCCCGCTGGGAGAGGACTGAGGTGAGGGTTAAGCTTTTTAGGCCATCATGGCCCTCACCCTTCCCTCTCCCAAAGGGCGAGGGTGGGATCTAATCAACTCTTTTGTTGCCATTGGTCGATTATCGCTTCACATCGAAACTGTGAGAACTGACGACTCCCGAAAATGTCAAACTCTACGAGTCCCGCAGCTGAGCCGGGTGGTTACCTTCAATTAAATTATTCTTCGATCTCGCCTGCCGTTCCAAACGCAGTCCGTTATTTTCCCTCCATCGCTTGAGCAGCGATCTTAAATGCGCTGTCAATGTCTTCGAACTCCGGGCGCGTGCCATCGAAATACTTGCGGCCCTCGATGAGTTTGTGCTGCGGTAGCACCTCGTCCTTGGGAATATCCGTGCGCGCGGAGTTGGGTGGTTGCACGCCGGTCCTCCGGTCAAGGACTGCGATCATTTGCGCACGTTGAAAGCACGTTGGCACTATACCCGATGGATCGATTTTTTTCTAAAGCCACAAGGCAAAATTCGTCGTGACCGTGGAGTCATTCCCGCGAAAGCGGGAATCCAGTCTTCGCCTCTTTGAAGAGTCAACAACCAACCTGGATGCCCGCCTGCGCGGGCATGACGGACTTTCACTTCACTCGAAGGGGAGGGTTTTCATTCAACCGTCCCCGAGAGAGATATCAAATTCCGTAACGAACTCGGGAGAGAGGACTCTAGAGATACCTGTTAAAAATTGCGCTTCGATCGTTTAGGTGATATTTCACTTGCATGTCGAAATTCACTGAATTTTGCGCCGGCTTTTTCCACAAGTATTTCGACCTTCACCCCATCGAGGCGATCTACTACGGCATCGAAGGCTACGATCACTTGCTCAATGACTATTCCGACGAGAGCTACTGCGCGGAGAAATATTTCGTCCACGAGTCTCTCCACACGCTGCGGCAGATTCCGACTTCCGATCTCGATCAAGACGAAGCCATCGACCATGCCTTGCTGGAAGGCAAGCTGACGATTCAGAGCTACGAGCACGCCAAAGAAGACTACCGCCTAAAGTGGCCCGAAACCTATTCGCCCATCGACGCGATTTACATCTTGACAGTCCGCGCCACCAATGATTTTCCGGCCAATCTATTGAGCCGCCTGGAACGAACCCCAGCGTTGATTCAGCAAGGCATAGCCAATCTGAGCCGCAAGGAGGCCAATCCGCCGAAACTCTGGACTGAGATGGCCGTCGACGGCGCGAAAGGCAGCGTGAGCTTTCTCGATAACCTGCCGAACCACCCAAAAGTGCTAGCGGAAGTAAAGAACGCCGGCGCGCTGCGAGCCGCGGTTATGAAAGCCAAGAGCGCGATGAACGACTTTGCAACGTATCTCGAAAGCGATCTCCTGCCGCGCAGCCAGGGGGTTTATGCGGTGGGCGCCAAGCACTATAATTTACTGCTCATGAAAAAACATTTTTTGGCACATGATGACCAAAGCCTGCTCGCTCTCGGAGAAGCCCTGTTCGAAAAAACCAAGAAGGAGCTCGCCGAGCTGGCGGAAGAGCTGGCCCCGGGCAAAGACATCGAGGAGGTCGCCCGGCGCATCCAAGAGCACCATCCAGCCATCGATGAAGTTCTCGCCGTCTATCAAAAAGCCATGGAAGCGGCGCGGGACTTCGTCCGAGAAAAAAAGCTCGTGTCATTTCCGCCCAAAGAGGAACTGCACGTCGTCTACACGCCGGAATTTCGCCGCCATGAGATTCCCTTCGCCGCGTATTTATCGCCTTCGCCGAAGGATCCAAACCAGGTCGGCTATTACTACGTCACCCCAGTTAGCGACGATGATTTGCTCCGCGAACATAATTGGGTAGGTCTGGAGAACACGTCCGTCCATGAGAGCTATCCGGGCCATCATCTCCAGTTTTCCGTGGCAAATTCGATCCCTGCCGCTTCCACGCTGCCGCGCTTGATGAACGAGTCGTCGGTGTTTTACGAGGGCTGGGCGCTTTATTGCGAGCAGCTCATGCAAGAACAGGGATTTTTAAAGAGCAAGGAGCACCGCTTCGTGATGCTCAAAGACCGCCTCTGGCGCGCGCTGCGCATCATTATCGACGTCAAAACTCAGACCGGCGAGATGACCTACGACCAGGCGGCGGATCTCATGGTGCGCGAACTCCACTTTCCGCGCGCGCAAGCCCGCGGCGACTTGAACTGGTACAGCCAGTCGCCCTCAGGACCGATGGGCTACGCGCTGGGCTGGTCGATTATCAACCGATTGCGCGAACAAGAACAAAAGCGGCTGGGCGACAAATTCACTCTACGGGAATTCCACGACAAGCTCCTCAGCGCAGGAAGCATCTCGCTACCGCTGGTAGAAAAAAGACACTTTTCTATATGACCGGAGACGACTTGAACGATTTGAACGACTTGAACGTCTTGAACCAAGGGACGCATTAGCAACTCGTTCAAATAGTTCAAACCGTTCAAGCCGTTCAAATCGTTATGAAGAATGATAAAAAGCTCCGCGGCCCGTTACTCGGCGCCCATATGTCCATCGCCGGCGGCGTGGGCAATGCATTGCTCGACGGCAAGAAGGTCAATTGCGACGCGATTCAGATTTTCACGAAGTCTTCGCGCCAGTGGGCGTCGAAGCCTTACACCAAGGAAGAAATTGAACAGTTCGAGATCAACCAGAAAGAAACCGGCATTGCGACCGTCATCGCGCACGATTCCTATTTGTTAAACCTCGGATCGCCCGATACTGCTTTACGTAAACGATCGGTGGCCGCATTCATCGATGAATTGGAACGTTGTGAGACTCTCGGAGTATCGAACCTGGTCGCGCACCCCGGCGCCCACGTCGGCGCGGGTGAAGCGGAGGGCATCAAAACCATCGCGAAATCATTGAACGAGGTTCACAAAGCCTGCCCGGGCTATGAAGCAAAAGTCACGTTGGAGATCACCGCCGGTCAAGGCTCGAACCTGGGTTATCGCTTCGAGCAGATCCGTGGCATCATCGACGCCACGAAACAAAGTGAACGCCTGCTGGTTTGCTTCGATACGGAGCATGCTTTTGCCGCCGGTTACGATATCCGAACGAAGGACGGTTACGAGCGGACATTCACGGAATTCGACGAAGCTATCGGAATTAAGCTTCTCGCGGCATTTCATTTAAATGATTCGAAAAAGGAATTTAATTCCCGAGTCGACCGCCACGAGCATATCGGCAAGGGCTTCATCGGCATAGAAGCATTTCGGTTGCTCATGAACGACAAACGGTTCTGGGGCCTGCCAATGTGCTTGGAAACACCGAAGGGGCCGGATCTGAAGGAAGACCGGGAGGCTTTGACGCTGCTACGCAGCCTGATCAAGGGCTAAAATGCGAGGTTAGCCCACCCTCACCTTTATCCTCTCCCTCCAAGGAAAGCGAGGAAAATCAATCGGGACATGCGCTAACACGTCGCGTCGCTCGTTGCTCCCATCTTAATCACCCTCGCCCGCTTGCGGGAGAGGGCAAGGGTGAGGGTTCGACTCTAAGCCGGAATCTCGATCCCCGGAAAGAAGTACTGTACGACTAGGCCAATCAGGTATCCTAAACCCGCCGCGCCCACTGCAATGATGAAAAATTGCGCGCCGGAGCGAAACTGCGATTGCGCGGCAAGTTTTCCTTTGACAGCGCCCACACCGAAGAGCGTGAAGGCGGAAAGCGCGATGGAGAGGTATAACGCAATCATGCCTTTGAGCGCGAGGTACGGCAGAATCGGAATCACGGCGCCGAAAATAAACGATAGGCCCATGACTACCGCCGCTTTGAGCGGCTGATTGATGTCCGCCGATCCGAGGCCAAAAACTTTTTCCTGAAACGTCCGTAGAAACACTTGCTCCTGGTGCAGCAACTGTTTGACGATAGCGTAGCTCTGCTCGCGCGTGAGGCCTTCCTGGCTCAACGATCTTAGCAATCCTTCCGCTGCTATGTACGGTTCGTTCTCCGCCAGGATTTCCGCCTCGCGCAGTTCTTTGTCGAAAATATCCTTCTGCGCGTTTGACGAAAGATAGGATCCCGCGGCCATTGAAATCGCGCCGGAAAACATCGCGGTAAGACCAGTGATAATCACCACGGCATTGTTCTCGGTGGCGCCCTGAACGCCTGCAAGCAGTCCAACGGTGCTTATCAAACCGTCCTGAATGCCGAAGACGAACTCGCGGATGCGCGCCCGTCTTTCGATCAGCTCTTTCTTCTGTTCGATAGCTTGGAGAGACATGGTCCTGATTCCTTAATAGATTCAGTTCAAAGTTCCGGGTTCAATGTTCAAGGTTTCGGATCCCGATTCGCCACCTTGAACCTTGAACGTTGAACCTTGAACGCAAAAGACCTCGCTCGCCCCTCGACTGACAGTCTGATGTCCGGCTACTGTCCCAAGAATAGTTCTCAGTAGCGTAATTTGAGGTCGCCGGTTGGGTCGCCGGGCTTCCAATCAGCGGGGCAGAGTCGCTCGGTGCGGAGCGCTTTCAATACGCGCAGAGTTTCTTCAACGCTGCGGCCGACATTCGTGTGGCTGGCGACAACGTAGGTGACCTGGCGTGCGGGGTTGATTATGAAAGTGGCGCGTATGCTGACGCCTTGCGTTTCGTCCAAGACGCCGTAAAGCCGGCTGACTGATTTTTGTTCGTCACTTAGAAGCGGGCAATCAACGCCGCCCAATTCCTCAGCCCATTTACGATGGCTCTCGGGGGAATCGACGCTGACACCGATAACTTCAGCTTGCTCGACGCGAAACTCCGGGGCCATTTTGCCGAACCCCGTCACTTCCGTGGGACAGACAAAAGTAAAATCGGCGGGATAGAAAAACAGTACGACCCATTTTCCCTCCAGGCTCTGCAGCGAGTAATCCGCAATTGCTCCCGCCAAAACCCCCTTTAACCTGAAATCAGGTGCCTTTTCGCCAATCTGTAACATGACTACGCCTTCCCTGATTTATTTCCTTACAGGTTCCTGACAAACATCCTGTGCTTCCTTGTGCCCGAGCATTCCGTAGCAATTGGAGTACTGGAGTGGTGGAGTGATGGGTTCCGGACCCAATACTCCAGTACTCCAACACTCCAGTACTCCAATACTCCAATACTCCAACACTCCATTTCCCAATCATCACGATTGGCTTTGCCACAAAGAAAACCCGTCCTTGGCCGCCGCGGAGGCCGCGGTGATCCACGGCGCTTGGGCCTTGCCGCCTTCAAGAATTCCCAAAAAGTAAATACGCAGCATTTGTTCCATCAGCTGGGGCAAGGGGAGATCGCGCTGGGGCTGATACCATGTGTAAATCCAGTTCATCATCCCGAAGAGCGAGAACGTCGCGACCCGAAGGTCGATGGCCTGCCCGCCTTCCCGGACTTGCAATTCGGCGATGAGGTCCATGATGACTTTCACGTAGCGCCGTTTGAGCACCAATATTTTTTCGTTGAACTCGCCCGTCAACGACTCATCTTCATGGGCCATCACTTTCATCTCGTGCATATTATGCAAAAAAAAGCTCAAATGGTTCTCCGCGAATACGCGAATGCGCGTGCGCGCGTCCTTTTCCGCGTCGGCCGCCCGTTCCCATCGATCGAGCAACGTGACGAAGCAGCGCTCTTGGATCAGATAGAGCAGTTCTTCTTTGGTCGTGAAATAATAGTACAACCCCGCCAGGCTCATTTTGGCGGCGCGCGATATGTCGCGCACCGAAGTGCGGTGAAACCCTTTCTTGGCGAATATCTTGGCCGAGGTCTTGAGGATTTGTTGCAGCTTTTCGTCGTACTGACGGGTTGCCGGTTCAGCGCGGGTCGACATGGGTGAAACGATAGTTGCAAATCGACTCCGGGCTGTCAAACGACGCTGCTCCCTCAAGGGAGCAGCGTCGTCCTGAGCGAAGCGAAGGACCTCGCTTGCGAATCCTTTTCTAATCTCTTTTAGGCATTTCCACCCGTGCGAACCCTTTTCTTGAAACCCCCACTACCATAGTGTATGTCTAAAAACTCGAACGCCATGGAATACGAGAATGTCATCGTTGAAAAAGACCGCGCCATCGGCGTCGTCAGGTTGAACCGCCCGCAAGCGCTGAATGCGCTTTCTTACGGTCTCGTGAAAGACCTGTCGTTGGCGATGCAGTCACTCGATGAGGATGACGAAGTTCGCGTCATGATCGTCACCGGGGGTGAGAAGGTTTTCGCCGCCGGTGCGGATATCAAAGAAATGGCCACCCTGGGCCCCTTCGACCCTCCCGTTCTCCAACGGCTGGCCTACCGCGACCGGATAAACGAAATCTCCAAGCCGGTCATCGCCGCAGTCAGCGGCTTCGCCCTCGGCGGCGGCTGCGAGCTAGCCATGAGCTGCGACATCATCATCGCCTCCGAGAGCGCGCGCTTCGGCCAACCGGAAGTGAATCTGGGAATTATTCCAGGCAGCGGCGGCACCCAACGATTGACCCATCTGCTCGGCAAGCACCGCGCCATGGAGCTGATCTTGACCGGAGATTTCTTGAGCGCCGTGGACGCCGAACGCCTTGGCCTGGTCAACCGCGTCGTGCCGGTAGAACTGCTGCTCGAGGAAGCCAAAAACATCGCCAGAAAAATTGCCGCCAAACCCGCGCTGGCGATCCGGGCGGCGAAGCAAGCCGTGCTCAAGGCGGCCAATGCGCCGCTCGACGAGGGCCTCGACTTCGAGCGCAAGTCTTTCTATCTATTATTGTCATCGGAAGACCGCAAAGAAGCCATGAGGGCCTTCCTGGAAAAACGCGAGCCGGAACTCAAAGGGCGGTAAGGAAACGGCGCCGTGAGCTACGAAACCATCATCTACGAGAAAGCAGGCGGCCTCGCGACCCTCACGCTCAACCGGCCGCAGTCGCTCAACGCCTTCGTGCCGCAGATGAACCAGGAAGTGCTCCATGCCTTGAAAGACGGCGAGCGCGACCAGGCGGTCCGCTGCCTGATGATCACCGGCGCGGGGCGCGCTTTCTGCGCCGGACAGGATCTTAAAGGCCGTACGCCGGAGCAGAAAGGCTCCCTCGGCGCGTCGCTCCGTGAAAAGTATAATCCGGTGATCCGCCAGATTCGCCAGATGGAAAAAATCGTCATCGCGGCGGTGAACGGCGTGGCCGCCGGCGCCGGTTGTAACTTTGCGCTGGCGTGCGATCTGCGCGTTTGTTCGGAAGAAGCGAAATTCATCCAATCGTTCGTGCGCGTCGGTCTGGCGCCGGACTCCGGCGGTAGTTTCATACTGCCGCGGCTGGTAGGTTTGAGCAAAGCGATGGAGTTGCTGCTGCTCGGAGATTCCCTAGACGCGCATGAAGCGCTGCGCATCGGGCTTGTCGCGCGGGTTTTTCCCGGCGCTGATTTTGCCGGATCGGCCAGGGAGATCGGCGAGCGAGTGGCCAAAGCGCCACGCGGCGTCGGTCTAATCAAGCGCGCCGTCAACCACGCGAATCTGCCCAATCTGGAATCGGATCTCGAATACGAAGCCTATTTGCAAGAGATCGCCGGTAGAAGTTCGGACTACGACGAAGGCGTGCGCGCGTTTTTGGAGAAGCGGACGCCGGTGTTTACCGGTAAGTAATAAATCGTTTGGGGTTTCGAGTCTCGGGTTTCGAGTTGGAACCCGAAACCCAAAACGCGAAACTCGAAACGGCAAAAGCAATGGCCAACGAAACAGAAAAAATCGGCGTCATCGGCGCCGGGACCATGGGCGCCGGCATCGCGCAGGTGGCCGCGCAGACCGGCTTCGAAACGCTGCTCTACGACATCAATCAGGAGTTTATCGAGGCAGGCCTCGGCCGGGTCGCAAATTTTTTGCGCGGCAGCCGCGATCGCGGCAAGATCTCCGCGGCAGAAGAGCGCGCTGTCTTAAACCGCTTGCGCGGCACCACCAAGCTAGAAGACTTTAACGGTTACTGCCTGGTTGTCGAGGCGGCGCCGGAAAAACTGGAACTCAAGCGCGATATCTTCAAGCAGCTCGATGCGATCTGTGGTTTCGAGACGCTCCTGGCGACCAACACCTCGTCGTTCTCCGTGACCGCCATCGCCGCCAGCACGCAACATCCCGAACGCGTTCTCGGCCTGCATTACTTCAATCCGCCGCCGCTGATGGCCTTGGTGGAAGTTATCGAGGGCGACCGAACCGCGCCCGAAACGATCGCAAAGGCAACCGAGCTGATGCGCCGCATGGGCAAAACCCCGGCCCGTGCCAAGGATACGCCCGGCTTTATCGTCAATCGCATCGCCCGGCCTTTTTATAATGAAGGGTTGCGCATCCTTGGCGACGGCGGAGCGGATATCGAAACCATCGACCGCGTCATGAGAGAGGCGGGGAATTTTCGCATGGGGCCCTTCGAGCTAATGGACCTGATCGGCAACGACGTCAACTTCGCCGCCACCGAATCGCTTTACCGCTCGTTCTTCGAAGACCCGCGCTTTCGCCCCAGCCCGATCCAGCAAAAGATGGTCCTAGGCGGCAATCTCGGGCGCAAAACCGGCCGGGGCTTTTACGTTTATGGCGGAAAATAACGTCGCCATCATCGGTGAAAGCCGGCTTGCTCTGGAGCTTGCGGCTCTCTGCAAAGAGAAGGGGCTGGATGTCTCATTATTGGCGCGGCCCAACGATCTCGCGCCGACCACGTCATTGGTCATTGAAACTTTCGCTCAGGATGCCGAGCGCAAGAAGGGTATTCTGAGAAAACTGGATGATTTTCTCTCGCCGGCATCCGTGCTCGTCGTTTCATGCTTGGGTTCCGCCGTGACTCATCTGGCGGCGCAGCTGAAATGGCCGGAGCGCGTTATAGGTTTCGCGACGTTTTACCCGCTCAAGGACCGCAAAGTGATCGAGCTGGCCGCCGGCCTGCGCAGTGCGGAAAGCGCCGCGCAAAAGGCCGAAGAATTTTTTGAATCCCTGGGCAAGAAAACCGTGCGGGTCAAAGACGCTGCGGGCCTTACTTTTCCGCGCATTCTGAGCTTGATCGTCAACGAAGCCGCGCGGGCGTTGGAAGAAGGAGTGGCCAGCGCCGAAGAGATCGACGTCGCCATGCGCCTCGGGGTGAATTATCCGCAAGGCCCGCTCAAGTGGGCGGACCAAATCGGCCTGGACGAAGTCTTGGCCGTCCTTGAAGGATTACAGAGGGAAACCGGCGAAGACCGCTACCGTCCGGCGCCGTCACTGAGGAAGCTCGTGACCGCTGGTTTTCTCGGTGAAACGACAGGCAGAGGGTTTTACTCGTACACGGAAGGTCAGGTGAAATCATGAAAGAAGCCGTTATCGTTGAAGCCGTGCGCACGCCCATGGGCCGCCACGGCGGCATTCTGAAAGACGTCCGCACCGACGATCTAGCCGCTTACATCATCGCCAGGCTGGTCGAAAAAACCGGCATCGCCAAGGAAGAAATCGAAGATGTCTACTTCGGCTGCACCAATCAGGCGGGCGAAGATTCGCGCAACGTCGCGCGCAACGCCTCGTTGCTTGCCGGCCTGCCCTATACGATTCCCGGCGCCACGGTGAATCGTCTATGCGGCTCGGGCATGGAAGCGATCAATCAAGCGGCTCGCTCGATCGCCACAGATAACGGCGAGGTTTATGTCGCCGGCGGCGTCGAAAGCATGACCCGTGGGCCCTGGGTAATGGGCAAACCGGCCAACGCCTTTCAGCGCGGCGATGTACAGCTGTATGACAGTTCGCTGGGGTGGCGTTTTCCCAACAAGCGCATGGGCGAGCTGTATTCGCTGGTTAACAACGGCGAGACCGCTGAAAACGTCGCCGAGAAATACCACGTCAGCCGCGCGGACCAAGACGCGCTGGCGCTGGCCAGCCATCGAAATGCCGTGAAGGCGCAGCAGGAAGGCCGCCTAAAGGACGAAATCGTTGCCTTTGAGATGGCGCAGCGAAAAGGCGCGCCCCTCGTCCTTGACAAGGACGAGGGGCCGAGAACGGATACGACGTTGGAGATCCTCGCGGGGTTGCAACCCGCTTTCAAGAAAGGCGGCACGGTGACCGCTGGAAATTCGTCACCGCTTTCCGACGGCGCCGCGGCCTTGCTGATCACAACACCGCAAAAAGCGGAGCAATTGAAACTCAAACCTTTGGCGCGCATCGTGGCGTCCGCCGCCGCCGGTGTCCATCCAAACTACATGGGGATCGGCCCGATACCGGCGGCGCAAAAAGCGCTCAAACGCGCCGGCCTCACCATCGAGCAGATCGACCTCGTGGAAATCAACGAAGCCTTTGCTTCACAGGTGCTCGCGTGCGCGCGCGAGTTAGGCATCGATCTCAGCAAGCTCAACGTCAACGGCGGCGCCATCGCCCTCGGCCACCCGCTGGGCTGCAGCGGCGCCCGGATCGTGACGACGCTTATCCACGAAATGAAAAAACGCGGCGGCCGCTTCGGCCTCGCCACCATGTGCATCGGTGTCGGCCAAGGCATCGCCACGGTCGTCGAACGGATGAATTAGCGCGGCAAAGCTGCAACCAAAGGAAAGACAGGATTTAACCACAAAGAGCACAAAGGTCACAAATTATGGGACGGCTATAGCCGTCCCGTTCGGATGATTTAACCGCAACATACGTGGTTCGACTAACTCACCATCCTGAGCAACGTCGAAGGACAAAGATCGCAAAAATATTATCTTGCGCGCGGCGCGCCCTATGTGTTCTTTGTGTCCTTCGTGCCTTCGTGG
>DASWHT010000396.1:0-5476 GCA_036398075.1 Binatia bacterium
CAATTCGCGCAGAATTCTGTCTACGCCCCGTGGCCCAAAATACGGAATCGCTTTGCCGGTACGGCGGTCGATGCCGACTTTTTCGTACTCGGTGCCAACGCGCCAGCGCTCCGGCGTTTTGCCGGAGTCGTGAAAAAAAGCCTCCAGTTCCTCTTTTCTCTCAATGACCAACATGGCTGCGTATATTCTGCGCATAGGGCGGATGAATCACGCCCTTTTCGGTGATGATCGCCGAAACCAGATCTTGGGACGTCACATCGAACGCCGGATTGAGTGTCTTGACCCCTTTTGGTGCCAGGGCCCGCCCAAAAATATGGGACACTTCCTCGGGATCGCGCTGCTCGATGGGAATCTCTTTTCCCGTGGGGCAGTTGATATCGATGGAAGAGGTCGGTCCGGCGACATAAAATGGAATCCCATGCCGCTGCGCCAACACGGCGACGCTATAGGTGCCGATCTTGTTGGCCACGTCGCCGTTGGCCGCCACCCGATCACAACCGACGACCACTGCGTCCACACTGCCTTTTTGCATCAGATAGCCCGCCATGTTGTCTGTGATCAGCGTCACCGGAATTTTTTCTTTTTTGAGTTCCCAAGCCGTGAGACGCGCCCCTTGCAGCAATGGGCGCGTCTCATTAACCCAGACTTCGATCTCTTTGCCTGACTCTTTCAAGGCGCGGATTACGCCCAACGCTGTGCCATAACCCGCCGTCGCCAGTGCTCCGGCATTGCAATGGGTCATGATGCGCCGGGCATTGCGCAAAAGGTCGGCCCCGAACCGGCCCAGTTGTCTGTTTGCGGCGATGTCTTCTCGATAAATCTTCAGCGCTTCCTCTACGAGCAGTCGCTTGACGGCCTCCACGCCGAGGCCGCGGTTTTCGCGGTATACCTTGCGCATGCGCTCCAGGGCCCAGAAAAGATTGACGGCAGTAGGCCGGGTTTTTGATAGACAAAGCACGATGCGGTCAAACTCGCGGTCGAAACTTTTCTCCACGGCCTTGAGACAGCCCAACGCCACGCCCATCGCCGCCGCCACGCCGATGGCCGGCGCGCCGCGGATAACCATACCGCGTATCGCCTCGGCCACCGCCCTATAATCACGGCAGACGCGATACACCTCCTTGTGTGGCAGCAGCCGTTGGTCGATCATGACCACGCGGTCCTTTTTCCATTCAATCGTCTTTACGGCCATCAATACGTTCCCATTTTTGCGGAGACCGAGTATATTAGCTGGCGGAAGGAAGCGTCAAGGGCCGCAGTGGATATTTATCATGTCCTAGGGTATCTAACCGGACTGGTTTTTTTTCGACCAGACATCGATCCTACGACGTTGCTGCAGACGACGGCGTTGGTCCATTCTCTCGATGCGATTCTTTGCCGCGTTATCGCCGACCATGACGGGCGGCCAAAGAATCTCTGGATGGCAGCCGGCTTGATCTTTGGTATCTGGGCCCTGGCGATAATGTTTCTCCTGCCCGACAAACGGCAAGAAAAATAAGATATCCGGCCTGATCGTCGCCGAGAGCACGTCTGGGACGCCCGTTCAAGGTTCAATGGCTTCGCCCGTTCAACGTTCAATGTTCAAAGTTCAAGGAGGGGACGGGTCGTTGAACCTTGAACCCGGAACCTTGAACCGCGCGAAAGCGCCACTTTGAACATTGAACCTTGAACGGATCACCGCTACTCATCAAGCGCGATCACAAACGCCATTCCATGCGCCGCGGTATGGGTGATCGACAAAGCCCAACGGCGAATTCCTAAGCCGTCGGCTCGCCGCGCGGTCTTGTCATGCAACAAGATATCCGGCTTGCCGCTGGGCGCCCGCGCCACTTCGATGTCGAGCCAACAGACCTGCGAGCCCCAACCACGCCCCAGGGCTTTCATCACCGCTTCCTTGGCGGCAAAACGGCCAGCGTAGCTTTCATATTTGCCGCGCCGCTTGCTTTCGCAATACGCGATCTCCTTCCGGGTAAACACCCGGTCGCGGAAACGCAGACCGGTGCGCGGGTCCTCCAGCGCTCTCTGGATACGCCCGACCTCCGCCAAATCCACGCCTGTGCCGACGATCATTGTGAGGAGTTTGCGCTTGCCTTCCCCGCCTGTCAACGCCGGCCGGGCCATGCATCATGCGCGCCGGTTCACCGCACTTTACAAAGTCACTGGACGTGCTTAAATTTTCTTGGTTTCAAGTTAAGGAATGCTCCAAATGGAATCGTCACTTCGTTTAGTATCTACGAATCTTTCGAACAAAACGAGCCCCGCGGCGGACTCAAGGGCCGGCGATGAAGAGCTTTTCGATGCTTATTCGTCGGCCGTGATCCGAGCCGCCGACAAGATCAGCCCGTCCGTAGTGAACATCGAGATCCAGCGCGACACCACGAGCTCACAGGAAGCAGCTTTTCCGCAGGGATATCCGGTGCGCGGCAGCGGCTCGGGGTTCATCTTTACGCTCGATGGCTTCATCCTGACCAATAGCCACGTCGTGCATCACGCCGCCCGATTGGAAGTCGCGCTATCGGATGGACGGCGCTACGAGGCGCGTTTAGTGGGTGACGATCCCGACACGGACCTGGCAGTGATTCGCATTAATGCGCCGAACCTTCAAGTCGCTGAGCTCGGCGCCTCGAACGCGATCCGCGTGGGGCAGCTTGTCATCGCAGTGGGCAATCCCTACGGCTTTCAATGCACGGTCACTGCCGGAGTCGTCAGCGCCTTGGGGCGTTCGCTCCGTTCAAACTCAGGTCGATTGATCGACAATGTGATCCAAACGGACGCGGCTTTGAATCCGGGAAACTCGGGTGGACCCTTGGTCAACTCGCGCGGCGAGGTCATCGGGGTCAATACGGCGGTGATTCTGCCGGCTCAGGGCATTTGTTTCGCCATCGCCGTCAACACGGCCAAGTACGTCACCGGACTGCTGATCAGGGACGGCAAGATCAGACGCAGCTACCTCGGTGTCGGCGGGCAGAACATCTTCATGCCAAGGCATCTCGTTCGCCGCTTTGGAGTTTCAAGCGGCGTACTCGTGCTGTCAGTCGAAAAAGGAAGTCCCGCAGAAAGAGCGGGCCTCGCCGAAGGGGACCTCATCGTCCAATTCGATGACAAAGCGATCACGTCGGTGGATGATCTACATCTCAATCTGACCGAGCAGAAGATCAGCGTTAGAACTGCGCTTACGATTCTTCGCCGCTCCGAGAAGATCGTGCTTTCGGCATTGCCTGAAGAGAGCCGCTCAAGAGGTAAGGTCGCCAAAACAGATTCGGCCACCCAACGGCAAAAGTCTTGACGCCGCGCTCAAGGTGCCTTCCGAACTTTATCTTCCTTAAAATATCGATTGCTCCACTCCTCGACGGATTCGATACGGGCCGGGACACAGATCCCGGCCCGATCACAATAGATCGAACGCGATTCCCTTGTCCGAAGAAGGTTAGCCAACGTCCAGGACAAAGTCGAAAGTGGCAAGGTTGTCGCGGCCGTTTTGCCGCATTGTTAGCAGCAGCTTCTCGTTGAAGATCCAGTCACGCCGGTTTTGTGGCTCTCCGGGAAAGTAAAGCTGGGTCGTAAGAATCGGTCGGTTGGGCGCCTGCACTCTTACGTGGAAGTGGCGGGTTCGGCCGGGATACAGTCCCGGTAGCACGGTCTCAAGAGAATACCGGCCGGAGTCGTCAGTGTACTGGTGCCCACGGAGCTTGTAGCCGATGTTGTCGTAAACTCCGGCGGCATCGGCCTGCCAGAAATCCACCAGCGCGCCGCGCACGGGATGACAGTGCGTCGATCGCACGTAACCCCGCACGAGAATTTTTGCGCCTTTCATACCGGGCTCGATAAGCAAACTGCGTTTCGGCGAGCTCGGTTTGTAGAAGGGGCCCGCGGTTTGTGGCGGCGTGGCATCGTCATTATCCCTACAAGCAGGCGTCGCCGGTATAGTTTGCGCCCGGGCAGCCTTCTCCGTCCCGCTATCCTCTAACAGCAAGATTACCGGCAATGCCAGCGACGCGCGCAGAAACTCGCGCCTGGACCTTCGTGCATTCATCGCTATTCAACCTCCTCCATCTGAGAGTTCTCGCAATCGTCAATCGTCGCTTCAACTGAAGCAGCGCGCGGATCGGCCGGGGCAAAGTTGAGGGCTCCCCGGACATTTTTGCAATGGCCGCGCACATGAGTCGCGCGCGCAAAACTCCACTGCCGTATAATACTATCTCAAAAAATGCCGCGATCAATTCGCCTGAGTTGCGCCATCGACTTCGTGGTTTCGTCATCAACAACAAACAGCCGACCATTTGATTGACTGCCGTAATGGCTTAGCGTTAGAATCAAGGCGAAAAGGAGGAATGATTACCGTGATTAAAATGACCTTTCGGATTCTAATCGCGTCCTTATTGTTCCATCTGCCAGCGGCCGCCTGGGCACAAAAAGGCACCATCAAGATCGCCGTTCAGGCGCCGCTTTCCGGCGAGCAAGCCGCCCTCGGCGAACATATCAAACTTGGCGCGCAGCTCGCGGTTGAGGAGTCGGTCAAGGCTTTCAAAGCCCTGGGGTACGATCTGATCTTGGTCCCCTATGACGATCAAGCCAAGCCAGAGGTCGGCGTCGCCAACGCGCGCAACGTCGTCGCCGACGCCAACGTGCTGCTGCTGGTGGGCCACTTTAATTCCGGCGTCGCGCTTCCCGCTTCCGAAGTCTACAAGGACGCCATGCTGGCGATGATCTCGCCGGCCAATACGGCGACGGAGATCACCGACCGAGGCTATCCCAACGTCAACCGCGTGTGCGGCAGAGACGACGTTCAGGGGCCGGTGGGCGCGCGCTTCGCCGCTCAGGAGCTGAAACTCAAATCGGTTTATATCATTCATGACAAAACCCTCTACGGCCAAGGAGTGGCGGATAACTTTCGCAACGAAGCGAAAAAGCTCGGCCTTAAGGTACTCGGCTACGAGGGTACCGAAGAGCGCGCCAACTTCGCGCCGATGATTATTCCGATGAAGGCCAGGAACCCGGATCTAGTTTATTTCGGCGGCATCTATCATCAGGGCGGGTTACTGCTCAAACAGATGCGCGAGAAGGGCGTCAAGGCGGTGTTCATGGGTCCCGACGGACTTGATTCTTCCGAGATGGTGAAGATCACCGGCCCGCACGTAGTCGGCAGCTATTACACTACGGTGGCCGGCCCGCCGGAAGTTTATCCGGAATCCGCCGCCTTCGCCAAGAAATTCAAACAGCGCTTCAATAAGGACATCGAGTCCTTCGGCATGTACGGCTACGACGCCGCGCTGGTGGGCATCAAAGCCATCGAACAGACGCTTCAAGCAAGCGGCGGCAAAAGACCTAGCCGCGCCGAAATCTCGGCGGCGGTAAGGAATATCAAAAATTTCAAGGGCGTCACCGGCTCGATCGCCTTCGACAACAAAGGCGACCCGGTGAAGTCGAAATACTTCGTGCTGCGCTTCGAAAAAGCGAGCTATCCGGGCAAGGTCGC
>DASWHT010000397.1:0-5200 GCA_036398075.1 Binatia bacterium
TTCTTATGCTATAGGGCATGGTCTCCTCTTGCTAGACGGATCGGTCCCTTCCGTCCTCTCCCCCTTAACGGGGGAGAGTTAGAGTAGGGGTGACGTGCATTCGCTGATTGTTCATCACCCCTATCCTAACCTTCCCCCGTCACGGGGGAAGGAACCGTTCCCGCCCATTCACCAGTAGTTAAACGATGGTGGAGAATCACGCTATTCGAAATCTCACGCGCTCAGTCGTTGGCGTGCAACGCAAACGTCGCGGAGTCCTCGTTGGTGATCTGCAAGCGGAAGCCGCTCGGTTCTTTAAAATAGGTGCCAAGCTGTCCAGGCCGCCGTCCCTCCCGCTCGCCATGCTCGTCGCGCTCCTCGATGCCCGCAGCGTGCAACTTGTCGACGATGGCGTTGAAGTTGTCGTCGGTCACCGTAAAGGCGAAGTGCCGCCCGCGATACGCCGTTTTCGTGACTTCGCTTAGTTCGCTGACTTGATTCAAAATCACGCACTGGCCCGAGGGGAACGCGACGGCGGCCATGCCATTCTTCTGTTCGCGCACCGCGCAGTTGAGGAAGCGTTTGTAGAACTCCACGCTGGCATTCAAATCGGTGGTATCGAAATGAAGATGATCGACTTTCGTCTTGCCGACGCCGTTCGCCTTCGTGATCTCGAGAAAATTTCCTTCGCTATCCTGAAACACCAGGCCTTCGTTCCACACACAACCCAAGCCGTTCTCTTTCTGGATATCTTTGACGAAGGAACACGCCTTACGGATTTTTGCCGCCATCGAATCGTACTCGGCCTCAGGCACCAGAAACGAATGGCGCGGATAGGAACTGGCGCTCTCGCGTTTGGGCAACGTGGCTTTTCCCTGGGTGAAGAGCCCGACGTGGTTTTCACCCAACTTCATGAACACCCGCGTCATGTTGGGCGTTACGTCCCGCCGCAAAGTTTTTGCGCCGAGAACTTCCGTGTAGAATTTCTCCCCTCGATCGGCGTCCATTACCGCTACGACAAAGTGATCCAAATGTCTTACGTTACCTTCAGCGCCCATGGTTTTACCCTCCTTTTAATAGATTCTTATCCTTGAATTGTTGAACAGGACGACTTTAAGAATATTTATCCCGCCAAGACGCCAAGCCAAAGAAAATCCGAAATCCAAATTTCGAAAGCGGCCCCGCGGACCGAAACAAACTCAGAGACAAATAAATCCCAAACCCGGAAAATCCAAAAACTCGAATCCGATTTGAGTTTGATTGAAATTTGTTGTGTTTGGATCATTTGAATTTGTTTCGAGCTTCGTGCTTCGGATTTCGTGCTTCGTATTTATTGTTCTCATTCCTTGGCGTCTTTGCGCCTTTGCGCGAGTTATTTTGTTCGAATTCCCTCATCCGCAATGCAGCCGAAAAATTTCAAATATTTTTAGCTAGATTTTATTCTGGCTCATTGTTTCACTGTAACGCTGCTTCCCGTACCGGCGCACTCGCCGGAAAGACGACGATCCGTTCTTTGGGGAAATGGACGGATATCTCCCCCACCCTCTTTTGATCGTCGGGCATGGCTTTCACGGTCAACGTCGTCTCGTTGATCTTGACCTCGGCGATCACCTGGTCGCCCAGGAACGCCGAACTCAACACTTTTCCCTCTAACCGATTTTCGCCGCCAGTGGAAGACTCCGCCAGTTTAATGTCTTCGGGCCGGATACCGACGACGACGGGGCCCGTGTGCCCATTGTAACTCTCGACCATGAGCGGCCCAATCTCCGTCTCAACGCGATGTTGGTCGAGCAGCGTCCCGCGCACCCAGTTGATAGATCCGAAAAATTCGGCCACCAGCGAATTTTTCGGCGCGCGATAAAGCTCGAACGGATTGCCGATCTGCAAGATTTCGCCCTGCGACATGACGGCGATTCGGTGCGCCAGCACCATGGCTTCTACCTGGTCGTGGGTCACGTAAAGCACGGTAATCCCTAATTCCGCGGCTAATTTTTTTATTTTCCCCCGCACCTCTTCGCGCAACCGGGCGTCGAGATTGCTGAGCGGTTCGTCCATCAAAAGAAACTTCGGATTGGTGGCCAGCGCCCGGGCCAACGCCACGCGCTGTTGCTGCCCGCCGCTCAAAAGCCGGGCCGGCCGGTTCTCGAAGTGATCGAGCTGCACCAAGCCGAGAACGTGGCGAATTCGCTGACTGACGTCGCTCTTGGCAATCCGCCGCTGGCCGTGGGTTAAAACCAAACCGATATTTTCCGCCACCGTCATATGCGGCCAGATGGCGTAGGATTGAAAAACCATGCCGATCTGCCGCTCCTCGGGCGGGATATAGACGCGCGGGCTCGCGGAAAAGACGGTCTCGCCTTCGAATGAAATATTGCCCCGATCAGGTTTTTCCAATCCCGCGATGCAGCGCAGCAATGTCGTCTTCCCGGAACCGCTGGGGCCGAGCAGCACGAAGAACTCACCCTTTTGGACTTCGAGATCGATGCCCTTCAGCGCGGCCACTGTCTGACCCCCCGACTTGAAATGCTTCTCTACGCCGGCAACCGAAATCACATCGCCTCCTCGAAACGGCTCCGGCGGCCGAAGGTCATATAGAGCAAAACCGCCGGTAACATGACGACAAGGATCACGAGATTGGCGGCGGCGGCCTTGTTCAAACTGCCGCCCAGCCAGAGTCCCCACACGATCATCGGCAAGGTGACGTTGTTTTGGTTCGTGACCAGAACCGATGCCATTGTCAACTCACGATAACAGAGCAACGCCATCCACAGCCAGGCGTAAACCAGCGCGGGTTTAAGCAGCGGCAGGAGAATTTTCCTAATCACCTGAAATACCCGCAGGCCGCCCGCGAATGCAGCCTCCTCCAACTCGGGATGAATCTGCGCCAGGGAATTGTTGATGATGCGCGTGGCGAAGCTGATGCGGCTGATGGTGTACACCAGGATCAAAATCGTGAGCGTGCCATAGAGCGGCACGGTGTCGCGCAACAGAAACAGAGAGGCGAAAACCGCGGCGATTGCGAGAATGATGCTCGGTACCGCGTGGGGCAAAAAGGCGATGCCATCGAAGGCGAGCCGCCACTTGAATCCCGAACGTAAAATCACCCATGAGATCGCCATACAGAGAATCAACGTCAAAGTCGGCACCGTGAGCATGATCACCAGCGTATTGCGCGCGCCGGCAAGGAGTAGCTCCCAGGGAAGCCCGTAGAAGTTGCTCAGCGATACTCTTCCAAGCGCTTCCAGCGACGGCGGCTGAAAATACGCGAGCAACGCCGCCCACACGAGCAACAGAAACGGCAGCACCTTTGCCACGACGAAGAAGAAGCCGAGAAATAGCCAGGCATAGAGGCGGCCCCGAGGGCCGAGCTCGACGAGTTGGGGTCTGTAACCTTTCCCGGTAACCACGGCGTAACGGGAGGAGAAGCGCAGAACCTTGAAGTACCACCAGCTGAGCAACAGCGCCAAAACGATCAAAAGACTACTCACCGCTCCGGCCACGCCGTAGCTGGGCAGCTCTTCCAATGGCTGCATCTTGTAAAAAATGAAAGTGGAGAAGGTAAAAATCTTGTTCGACATTCCGATGATCGCCGGCACTTCGAAAGCCGAAAGGCCGATGGTGAAGATATAGATCGCCGCGGCCAGCACGCCGGGAAACGTCAGCGGCAACGTCACATAGCGCAGCGTTTTCCACATTTTCAGACCATGAACTCTGCCCGCCTCTTCCAGCGCCGGATCCATGGTGCGATAGGTCGCCACGACCATGATGAATCCAAGGGAAGACAGGCCGAGACCCTCGACCCAACCCATTCCGGCGATGGACGCTATGTTCAATGGAGCGGCTTCGAGGCCGAACCAGCTCATTAGCAGCTTGTTAACAATGCCGATGCGCGGATGGAGCAGAAACACCCAGCCCATGGCGGTGAAAAAAGTCGGCACCAGCGTGCTCACGGCCATCAGCGTAAAAACCCAACTTTTGCCTGGCAGGTCGGTTCTTTCCACCAGCCATGCGGTGGGGATCGCGAAGATGAGAGACACCGCGACGCTGATCGACGCGAAACCGAGCGTGTTGAGCATGGTTTTGTAAGTAAAGTAATCCGTCAGGATCGCGCGATAGTTCGCCAAGGTGTAAACCACCGGCTCCCCCGGATTGCCCTGCCAAAAGCCCATCCATAAAATGATCACAAGAAAAGCGATGACCGGCAGCAACGCGCAGGAGGCCACGGCGAAAAGAATGTGACGGCCGTTCACGCTTATTTTCCCTGCAAGATGTTCTGAAACTTCCGCCGCAAACGGCTGTGTTCCTCTTGGTGCTTGACGACTTCAATCACCGTGCTGGAGTGAAATTTGACGCCGCGCTGCTCCTGTTCTTTCACGTATTTATTCATCTGGGTTCCCTCTACGAAGTGAGAACTGCCCTTATCCACCTTGAATACGATCTCTTGTCCCTCTTTGCTGAGAAGAAACCCCGCCAGGAGCGTCGCACCGTTGGGATTTCTCGCGTTGGCCGGCACGCTGAGGTACCAGTAGGAAAGAATCCCGGCGTCTTTGAAAACTTGCCCTTGGACCGGCCCGCCTCTCTCGCGCATCTCCATAGCCGACGCGAGGTCGCAGTTAAACACCAGCAGGGCAAATTCTCCCGTCGCGATCCTTTCGTCTTCGCCGCAGCGAATAAGGCCGGCGACGTGCGGGACTAACTTCTGCAGGAACGCGGTGGTCTTCTCTTCGCCCCAGATCAAGCCGAGCCGATCGAAGGAAGCCGCATACGGGGTGGAAGCGATCTTCCCCTTCCACTTGGGATTGAGAACATCTTCCACCTTCTGCGGCGTCTCGCTGGCCGAGATAAGATTGGTATTGTAAGTAAAGCCCGGCGTGCGGGAAGTCACGACGATTACCCGGTTGTCATAGTCCACCATGGGCGCAGTGATATGCGCGAAGACCTTCGTCCACTCCACTCTTTTGAGCGCCATGCGCGCCACGTGGTTTTCCGAACCGACGAAAAGATCCGTCGACGCGGGCTGGTTCGCCTTGGCCTCCTGGATGATGCGGCTCGCCAACTGAGGCATCGCGGGTCCGGGGGTGAACTTGAACTGAAGATTGAGACCGTATTGCCGGTTGAACCCCCTTTCTAAGAGCTTGGCCCCGTCAATGCCGCCCAAGGTGCCGGTTCCCCAGTTGAGCACCATGCTGCCCTCTTTCTTCGCTCCGTCGACGAGTTGCGC
>DASWHT010000398.1:0-16944 GCA_036398075.1 Binatia bacterium
GTTCTCGAATCCAGGACGCAGACGTGGCACAGGAGACCGCCGAGTTGACCAGGACCCAAATCCTGATTCAGGCCGGTGTGTCGGTCTTGGCGCAAGCCAACCAGCTTCCGTCGGTCGCACTGTCCTTGCTCGGCGGATAACGTAGCAAATAGGCGAATGGGGGAGGGAGATTCTCTCTCCCCCAATGCCGTGGGAGAACTGAAATGAAAGTTTCAACGATCTCGAATGGGGTCGTTCTTCCCGCGAATGTGCAGGAAGTAGCAGTAAAAGGTATCAGCGGGAGAGCAACCCAGGAAAACACTCAAATCCCCGAAAAGCCGGTACTGGTAGCATATGAGCCGGTCAGCCGGGAAGTCATGGCGCCGGTAGAGCCCATCATCAATGGCCTAGGGTTGGGTCTGAGATTCCATCTCGACCGGGACACGGGTATCCGGGTGATCCAGGTCGTCGACGTGGAAAGCGGCGATGTCATCAGACAGATCCCGCCCGACGAGATCGTCGACTTCACGCGCCAGTTGCAATCAACTAAGGGTCACTTCGTCTCGCGGCGCTATTAGAAACACAGATCTGTTTGGCGCGTTGAACATTGGCGGCAAGACTTGGTGTCATCGTTTCCTTTTCTCTCTCTTCCTTCTGAAGGCGAATAGGCAGTGTATTCTTTCGGGTATCCCGGTTTTTTTATCCGAAAGCTTCGCTTAAGACTTAGCGCGATTCTCCGATTCTTATTCTGAGGCGAAGACAATGGCGAATATCCAATTCGGTGGTCTGATCACGGGTTTAGATACCAATGCGCTGGTGGCCGGCTTGATCAAGGCCGAGCGGCGCTCCGTCGATGTCCTACAAGCCCAGCAGGTTCGCTTTCGAGCCCAAGACGGGATCTTCACTTCCCTGATCAGCGCCCTGGGGAGTCTTAAAAGCTCGGCCCAGGCACTTTCCCTCGCCAACGATTTTAACAAGAAATCCGCTACCAGCAGTGATGCGACGGTGCTGACTGCCGCGGCGGACTCCACGGCTTTGGTCGGATCTTACAATATAGTTGTCGATCGATTGGCCGCGGCGAAAACCATTCGTTCAAGCTTGTTCACCAGTCCCACAGCTGCCATCGGCACCGGCACGCTCACCATTACGGTCGGCGGCACCAACTCCGCAGTGACCGTAACCGGCAGTAATAACACGTTGACGGGCCTCAAGGATGCGATCAATAGCTCTGGCGCGGCCGTAACCGCGTCCATTGTCAATGTCGGAACCAGTGCCAGTCCGGATTATCGTCTGACGGTACAAAGCAAAGATACCGGCACAGCCAACGCCGTGACGATCTCCGGTACACTTACTGGGGCCGCGGATCCTTTCCCCGGTGGTGGGGAAGTCGTGCAAGCCGCGGCCGATGCGCTCTTTTCGGCCAACGGTTTGACCGTTACGCGCGGCAGTAATACGATCTCCGATGTCGTCAGCGGGGTTACCTTGACGTTGGTTAAACAGGGCGACGCCGACGGCGTCGTGGAAGCTACGGACGCTGCGGCGAACGTTACCGTGGCGCTGGATAGCGCGGCCCTCAAGGATTCGATTAAGAAGTTCGCCGCTGACTACAACGCGGCCAACAAAATTGTCAACGAGCAGTTCAAATTAAACCCGGACACCAATAGACAGGGGGTATTGGGTGGTGACGCTTCGCTGCGGGCAGTGATCAGCCGGTTGCGAAATGAGATGTCTACTGCAGGAGGAATCGGCGCCGGAATCAAATACTTGTCGGATATCGGGATCACGTTTCAAAAGGATGGCTCTTTGACTGTTGACGATGCCAAGTTGGCAAACGCGCTGGCCAAGGATCCGACTGGAGTCAGCAATCTATTTGTTCTCACTCAAAACGGCATCGGCAAGCGGCTTCCGGATGTCATCGATGATTACATAAGCTCCGTTGATGGAGCACTGACATTTCGTCAGAAGGGCATCCAGGCAAGCGTCGACCAGATCGACAAGAAAGTCGCGCGCGAGGAGCGAAGAATCGCGGCCGTTGAAGAGCGACTAACCAAACAATTCAGTGCCTTGGAACAACTCGTAAGCCAGCTTAAATCCCAAGGTGAATTTCTCTCGCAGCAGCTCAGCGCGTTGCAATTGTCTCGAAGAAGATAGGATAAACGATTACCATGACCACCGTACGACAACTCCAAGCCTATAAAGAAACCCAGATTACCACCACTGACCCCGGCACGGTGTTGCTCTTGCTGTACCAGGGCGCCATCGACGCGTTGAACCGGGCCGCCGGGTTCATGGCAGCGGGCAATATGGCCGACAAAGGCAAACAGATCCTCAAGGCCAACGATATAATCAACCAGTTCATCGCCAGCCTGGATTTCGAGGTCGGTGGCGAGCTGGCGCATAATCTGGAAGGGCTGTATCGTTTCATGCTCGAGCAAATTCTTTTCGCCAACGCTCACAACGAAGCGAAGCCTCTCACAACCGTGGTGTCGTTGCTCACGACGCTCAAGAGCGGTTGGGACGAGGCGGTGGCTTTGCAGCGAAAGCGGGCAGTTCAGGGAGCGGCGTAGTGCATCCCGCGGTGAACGACATCGAGTCACTGCTGGCGGCTAGCCGCGAACTCCTTGGCGCCGAGGAGTTGGAATTTGAACGGTTGCTGGCCTGGAGCGCCGAGCGCGACGGGATATTTGCTCGCCTTAAAAGCCGCGATCTGTCTCTTGCTGCCGATGACTCATCCGCGGTGGCCGCGCTAATGCGCGAGCTGCTCGCAGTGGACGCAAAAATCTGCGCCCGGGTTAGCGAAATCCACATACGCCTTGGCGAGCAAATCGCCGCGGCAAGAAGGCTGAGGCAGGGGTTGGTGGGCCAGGGCGCGTCCCGTTCATCCCAATTGCTGCAGCGCCTTGCCTAAGCGCTATTCTTCCCATCCAGTGGTAGCCGTGGCCGGTTTAAAGCTCAAGGTTTGAAGTTCTAAGATCCGGTTCCATGGATTCAGGTCCGAACAAAAGACCTTGAACCTTGATCGCTTTCTGTTGAAGCTCCCGCCGGGCTAAGTATCCAACGGTTCCCGTCAAAGCTCCGTCGCCGCAAAAAACCGAACCACCGGGCGCAATCGCGGTTTTCTAACGATTTGTCCTGCGCTCGCGACTAGAGTTAATTTGCCGCCTTTTAGCTTCCTTCGATGGCTCTGATGGGAAACTTTTTCCTAGCTGTCCCCCTTTGCTTCAGGGATTTCCGTTAAAAACGAACGGACGTTTGCCTGGCATGATTTCTGCGGAGGCCAGGTTCATTGATATCCCGAGGCGTGAATTAACTGCCTCGGACTGATACGTCCAAGGAGGATTTCCCTTGCTGCGCGGACTCATGGCGCCAGGCCTTGTTTTGATTGCTTTTGCCGCGGTTTCTATCGTACGGCCCGAGTTTTTGCATCTGCCGTCATTGCTCTTGACGCTGGGCGGCTCCACAGCAGTCATCTTGTTTTCTTATTCGCCGCGCCAATTGCGGGATCTTTTTCAGGTGAGCCGTAGCCTGCTTGCGGAAAAGCCGATGACTCCGTGGGAGTATGCCGATGAACTTTCCCGTTTGACGGGTCTCTACCGCGCGGAAGGGTTGCGCGGTTTGGAAAATACGGAACGGCGTTTGGCCGATCCGTTTTTGCGCCGCGCAGTGGGCATGCTCGTGGACCTCCAGAAGGAAGAAAAAATTTACGCCACATTGGAGCGCGAGTTGGCGGATGCTTTTAGCCGCCATGAGCTTTCCAGGCAGATCTTGCTCACGCTGAGCAAACTCCTTCCCGCCTTCGGCCTCATTGGTACGCTGGTCGGCATGGTGCTTTTGCTGCGCGATCTCTATACCCAAGACGTTCAATCGCTGCCCGCAGCGCTTTCGCTCGCGGTGCTGACGACCCTGTATGGCGCGGTGTGCGCCAACGTAGTGGTCGCGCCGTTGGCCGCCAGGCTTCATGCCACGGCAACGGAAAGGGAAATGCGCATGGGCCTGACATTCGATTGGGTGATGATGCTCTTGCACGGTGATGTCGCGGCGGCCGTCGCCCAAAGCGTCGGCAACCCGCGCCCCCCCGCGGAGATTATCCGCTCCTTTAGAGACCGGCGATGGGCATCTCTTTCGCCATCGCCGCAGCGATTACGCGCATGACATTCCACGCTAATTTGCCGCCATTTCCCAAAGTGCCGCCGCGCGATACGAACCGGTTGCAGGGGCGCGCGGAAGTGCAAGTGATCAGTGACGATATCGGTTGGTTGATCACGCTGAGCGACCTGACACTGCTTCTGCTATGTTTTCTCGTTCTTTGGTACGTCAAGAATCAAGAGCAGAACGCGCCGGCTCAGGGAGCCAAACCGGCGTCCCAGGCGGCGAATGCCAGCGGTGATTCCGAAAAGCCCCTTCCAGCCAGCGCCCATGCTTCCGATTGGAGCGCGCTCCGGGAAGAGTTCGAAAGTTTTATTGCAGGCGCTGGCATGAGCGACGACGTTGCCATCGCGGCCGCGCCCGACGAGATTCTACTTTCTTTTAAAGACACGGTTCCCTTTGCATCGGGCAAGGCCGATCTCAGACCGGTGGCTCTGCCGGTGCTCGAGAAAGTCGCGGCCGTCGCGGTGAGCCGGCCCGCCATGCATCTAGAGATAAACGGACACACCGATGACCGGCCGATTTTCACGGTGGAGTTTCCTTCTAATTGGGAGTTGTCCAGCGCCAGGGCGAGCCGTGTCGCGCGTTATCTCATTGAAAAAGGCGTGCATCCGGCGCGCATCGGAGTGCATGGCTTTGCTTATCACCGGCCGCGCGTTCCCAACGGAAACCGCACGGGCCGTGGTGCCAACCGGCGCGTCGAACTTCGTCTCATGCGCACTAGCGAAGCCGGCACCACGCAAAACTCGTATGCGCCGGGCCCCTCTGACCATGAGTTTCAATAATTACACCAGTGACGCGTTGCCTCCCCGGGACATCCGGCGTTATCCGAGCGAGCTTGACCGCGTGCCCAGCCGGAGCGCGGCGCGAAGCCCCGAGGCGGAGCGCAAGCCGACTTTTTCGGAAGTGGCCGCCGAGGTGGCCGGCGCGAGGAGCGCAAACGTCGCTAATGCTACTCCCACCGGGGCGCCGGCGGGGAAAAACGGCGCGCCGTTTTCACTGTGGGAAAAGGAAGGCTTTGACTTCGGAGATTTCATCGACATCATCAATCCGCTCCATCATATTCCGATCGTTGCGACAATTTACCGGAATCTAAGCGGAGACCAGATCGGCGCAGCGCCGCGGGTCATCGGCGGTGCCCTATGGGGTAGGATCGGAGGTTTTGTCGCCGGCGCTGTAAACGCAGTTGTCGAGTGGTGGACCGGCAAAGATATCGGCGATCATATCTACGCCGCGGTATTCGGTGATCCCAAAAAAGTAGACGGCGGCACGTCGGTGGCGACGCGCAAAGCGGCGCCGTCGCAAAGCGCCGAAAGCGCCAGCGCTGCAGCAGTCGAATCTCCTCCCGCGGCTGCGCCCGAGAACGATGCCGTGGGCCCTGCGGCGCTGCTCTCCGAGCCATCTCCGATCCTCGCGCCGCCCGCTCGCGCCGCTCTTACCTCCTACGAAAAAAATCGCGACCGGGGTGAACCAGATGAGTCTCTCGGGATTTGTTTGCCGGCATGAGCTGAATTGACACCCACCGCTCATATCGGATAGTTATTTCCGCGTATGAGCAAAAATACACCGGCTGCGGCTGACGCGGCCCCGCATCGCATCAATCCAAGGTCCGTCGAGCCCGACGCCAAGCTCCTTTCGACTCCCGACACCGTTCTCTGGGGCTATATCGCCGCCAACTTGCCGCCGGCGCTGACGATTAAACCGGGACAGATCGTCGAGATCGAAGCGCTGTCGCACCAGGGTCTCACAAGCAATAAAGATCCGGAGTCATTTTTCGCTGGCTATGGCATACCGGCCCAAGAAGTTTTGCCCGACGCCAAGGCAGTGTTCGCCGAAGTAAAACGTCCCAAGGGCGCCAGCGTACATATTCTCACCGGGCCGGTTTACATCGAGGGCGCGGAACCGGGAGACACCGTCGAAGTCCGCGTGCTCGACATCGAGTTCCGCGTGCCCTATGGAGTGAATAATACCGGCCCGGGGAAAGGCGTATTGCCGCATTTGTTAAAGGAAGCCGTGGCGAAGCTAATCCGGATCGATCTGGAGAGGCGCGTGGCGCTATTCTCCGATGATATCGAGATTCCGCTCAATCCATTTATGGGCATTATGGCGGTATCGCCACCCACCAGTTTGGGCATGGTGTCGTCTACGCCGCCGGGCGCCTGGGGCGGCAATATCGATCTGAAATTCACGGGCATCGGCTCGTCACTTTATCTGCCGGTCTTCAACAAAGGCGCGCAGTTCTTTACCGGTGACGGCCACGCCGTCCAGGGCGACGGCGAAGTGGACGGCGGGGCGATTGAAATCTCGCTCAAGCCAACGTTGCAATTCATGTTACACAAGGGCAAGGGCATTAAATTGCCGAGGGTTGAGACGGCGACGGATTATTTGACCACGGGGCTTGATGTGGACTTGAATGTCGCGACTCGGATGGCGCTTGCGGAGGCGGTGGATTTTCTCCAGACGGAGAAGGGCATGACAGCGGCGAACGCTTACGCGCTGTCGAGCTTGGCCGTGGACTTGGGTATCGGTGAAGCAGTGGATGTCGTCAATCTCGTCTATGCTAAAATTCCCAAGAACATTTTTCGCAGCAATCGGCCCTATTGGTTCACGCCCGGTGGCGAATAGGATGCTTGATTCGCGCTTCGCGTGATTTTTAAAAGAAACGGTTTGGGTAAAGGAGAAATCATGGATATTGCACCAATAAATCAAAAAACCGGGTATGTGCGCTGGATGAAAGGTCAGGGACTCCCAGTCCACGTGGGGCATGGGATGGCAGACTTGCGCACGCTCGAAGTGGCGCCGTGGGAGCGCATGGGCGGGAAGGCAGCGTTCATTCAACTTCACGGCATGCAGGGCATCACCGGCGGCTATATCGGTGAGATAGCGCCGGGCGACGCGCTCAAACCGGAGCGGCACCTGTACGAAGAAGTGGTTTGCATTTTGAACGGCCAGGGCGCCACCGAGCTTTGGGACGATCACGGCCACAAGAAAATGTTCGAGTGGAACAAGTGGAGTCTGTTTGCGCCGCCGATGAACACGACGCACCGGTTGGTGAACGGCTCACGGGAGCCAGTGCGCTTTCTCGCCGTCACCAACGCACCGCTGGCTTTCGATATTTATCGCGACGAGAACTTCGTTTTTAACTGCCCCTATAGTTTCAAAGACCGCTTCTTTGGCGAAGAAGACTATTTCGAGGTCGGCAAGAAACGATACCTCAGCGGCTTGATCAATATCTGGGAGACCAATTTCATACCCGATATTAAGTCCGCTTTCCTGGAAAATCTCGAAGTCAAAGGCGCCGGATTGCGCCTGGCACAGTTCGAGATGGCGGGAAACGCTCTCGTCGGCCACCTGGGCGAATGGCCGGTGGGGAAATATCACAAAGCGCACTACCATGGCCCAGGCGCGATTATCGTCGGCACGCAATCCGTAGGCTACGTACTGCTTTGGCACAAGCAGTGGGGTCTCCACCCCTACACCGACGGCCACGAGGACCAGGTAACCGAGATCAAATGGGGCGAGGGCAGTATCTACTGCCCGCCGGGCGACTGGTTTCATCAGCATTTTAATTCCGGCAAGGAACCCGCGCGACACCTGGCCGTGCGCTACGGCAGTCGCATCTACCCGCTCGGTTTCAAAGTATCGCACCAGAAGACCGATGACGACGTGTTTCGCAGTGTCGATGAAGGCGGTTGGATGATCCCGTACGAAAACGAAGATTCGGAGATCCCAAAGCGATATAAAGCGGCACTTAAAGCGAATGGAGTCGTTGTATGAAGTCGAACTCATCCCTCATTCGCAAATAAGCGTTGAAACCCTCTGATTTCCGTGCGGAAGAATATTGCCGCATCCGCGAGTTAGTGTTTTCCCGGCTCGTGACGAATTCCGACAGCGTGGCCGTGCCCTCGTCCGTGAGGTTGCGCGGTCGCTCTGGCGAACGGGCGCGTTTGCGAAACGTTTCGCTCCACCCTTACGCCGTAACTTCCCAGGGTTTTTCTTTCGCCAGCAATTCCGCGATATGTTGCTTCGGATCGATGGAGGCGGGGATCGTCGTCACGATACACGCGACGTGGCGCATGTCATTGTGCTCCGGAGTCATGATGAGATGCGGCGGTTCGTTGCCCGCGCCGACGGCGCGCACGATGCTCAATAACCGCTTTCTCAAGGCGATGACCGTTATGTCGCCGACGCCGAGGTGTTCCCTGGCGCGGTCATAGCGCGGCCCCATACTTTCGGCGGCGCAAGAGTCGTGGATGACGAAACTTTTTCCCAAGCCGATGAAGGTTTCGTGGCGCTGTTCCTCGCGGTCGATCAAGTAGTCATTGTGAATATTGCGGAATTTGGTGAAGTTCGGGTTGAACTCGTCATCAAGCCGTTTCTCGGATTGCGCTACGGCGCGATTGCGCCGGAAGAATATGTTGAATCGCAGGCTATGCTCGTCGTCTATGGGGACGTGAGCGTGAATTGTGTAGCCTTCGGAATTTCCCTTGAGCCCCCCGGTGGGCACGAATCCGTAGCAGGGCAGGACGAAATTCGACACCCGCAGATACGTGATCCCATCGCCTGCATCACGGCAGGAAATCATGCGAACGCCGTAGTCGGTCTCGACACCCTCGAGCTCCGGCGCGCCGTCTCTGCCGTACATGTCCGGATCGCCGCCGCCGCGCTTTTCGTCGCGAAACGCCCGATGGAGATAGGAGAGGTGCGATGAATCGCATTCGCCCTCCAACCCTTGCAGATAATTACAATCTTGCAGCGACTTGGTCACATAGAGGTGATCCAGCGGCACTCGCGTCCACTCGTAATTTAGCAACAGCGGAATGCGGTCTTTGGGCCCCATGTAAGCGAAGACGATGCCCGCGGCTTCATGGCAAGAGTAGGCGGTGTGTCTGACTTTGTCTTTGAGCGTGCTCCCCTCGGGTTCCGCAGGCGTGTCTAACACCCTACCTTCCACATCCATCTTCCAGCCGTGGTAAATGCAGCGCAGGCCGCATTCTTCATTGCGGCCGAAGAAAAGAGATGTACCGCGGTGCGGGCAGTGTTCGCCGAGCAGAGCAACTTTTCCTTCGCTATCGCGAAACGCAATCAGATCTTCGCCGAGCAAACGGACGCGTACCGGCGGGCAGTCGGGTTCAAGGATCTCGCGTGACAATAGCGCCGGTATCCAGTATCGCCGCATGACGGTGTTTAAGGGAGTCCCAGGCCCAACTTGAGTGATTAAGTCATTCTCTTCCCGCGGCAACATTTTTCCCGGTCCTCCGACACGATAATAGACGATTGCTCGTCTCACCAGCGTTTATCACTCCGGGGACGATTTGGAAATATCGTTGGTTGATCATGCCCGATCGACGGGACGATAGCGCTCAGGTATTGTCGCCAAACGCGATCCGCGAATAGTAGTTCGCCAATCCAATATACTCATGCAGGGTCAACGCAATGGCCCGGGCTGCGCTCACGGTGGGCGCGAAATCGAGCGGCGAGAGCCTCCACTCCCGTAGGGTGAAATCACCGGGCGCCGGTATCGGCTCCGGTGCTTCGGATGAAAATGCGAGCATGCTGCGCGGCATATGTAGCGCCGAAGTCACGAGGAGGTAGCGCTTCCAACCTTTTTGCTTGAGCAGTTTGCCAGTCTCCACCGCGCTTTCAAATGTGTCGCGGGACTTCGCTTCGCCGAGCACGTGGTGCTGCGGCACACCCCAGCGGATCAAGTATTCGCGGGCGATTTTGTTTTCATCCTGATCGGGAGTGAAGGGATTGACGTGTCCGCCCGACACGATGATCGGTTTGGGCTGAATTTTGTAGAGCCGCCAGGCTTCATCGAGACGGCGAAACATATGCTCGTCAATGCTTGGATACGGCACCAAGCCCCCCGCGGGAATCGACGCGCTCGTTAGCACGACGATGGCTTGGTAAGGCTCAAAGTCCTGCGGATTCAGCAGCGGCGCAAAACGGGATTCAAGAGGGTAGCGAAGCCAGTGGCCGAACAAGCCGCTATGAAGAATTAAAATCCCGCAGAGAGCGAGAAAGAGCAATTTACGCGCCCAGCGCCGGCGCCAGAAGATCAAAACAACGAGAAGCGGCAACATCCAGGCCATGGGCGGCAGGATGAGTTGCTTTAGAAACTGCTTGAGGACGAACATGCGGATGATCGTACCGGTTAGTTTATCACCTCAGTTGTCCGGTTTCGGGTTGACAGGAAACCAGGAAATGGAAACGCGAAAACGTCATTCCGCGTCGGGCTGCTTTTCCGGCGCGGCGTCGGCGAAAGCGGGAAGGGCCATGCAGTTTTCTTCGATGCCCCGAATCGCTGGGTACTGAGCGAGACCACAGCCGTAGCGCCGGGCGTTGCTAAGCTGGGGCACGAGGCAAATATCAGCCAACGTCGGCGTTTCTCCAAAGCAAAACTGGCCCCGGTTCCGTTGGGCGATGATCATCTGTTCCAGGGCGGTCAACCCAAGGCCGATCCAGTACTGTGCCCATTGGTTTACCTGCTCGTCGGTTTGATTGTAGCTGCGCTTGACGTAATTGAGCACGCGCAGGTTTTGTATCGGATGAACCTCGCAGGCGATCACCAGCGCCATACTACGCACCGATGCCTTATCAGCCGGATCTTTGGGGAGCAACAACGGGTTAGGAAATTTCTCGTCGAGGTACTCAATAATCGCCAGCGACTGCGTCAGGATGCGGCCATTGTCCTCTAGTGCGGGCACCAGAGCCTGTGGATTGAGCGCCATGTAGGCGGGTTGCAACTGCTCGCCGCCGGCGCGGCGCAGATGGATCGGCGCCTGCTCGTAGCGGATCCCCTTCAGATTGAGCGCGATACGCACGCGATAGGACGCGGAACTGCGAAAGAATGTGTAAAGTTTCATGGCGCAAATACCTCTTACGAGAAGATATGGAGTGATGGAGTATGGGGATGGCGGAGTGATAGATTTGCCGGCCCAACGCTCCAACTTCTATTGAAAGATCTTTCTATACTCCTTGCGCTTTTCGGCCATCGTGATTGCATCGGGCTCGTCCGTCGAGCCGTAGATGACGACTTTACCTTCATTCTTGCCCTCGGCGATAAATTTGGCGTCCCGGGCGAGAAGAAACGACGGAAAAAAAAGCAGACCACAATTAGTGGTGCTATGAAAAACCGCATGGTCATCTCTCAACGTATGTAGGGGCGCAGCATGCTGCGCCCCTACGTCATTATCGCGATCGGCCGGCGACGTCTTACGCCGCCAGTTCAACCGACGTTACGAACGGTAGCCCGCTCGCTACTTCGCGCGCCCCGGAGTCGTCGACAACCAGCAAAGTCCCATCCGAGGTGCCGGCGACCATGCCGTTGCCGTCCGGGGTGGGGCACAGATGCATCACGCCGCCCTTCAGTCCGTCGACGATTGTTTCCCAGGTCGAGCCTTTGTCGCCGCTGCGAAGTATCGCCGACATGGCGCCTTGTTCGCGGATCCACAGATTGGGGCGCCCTCTGGCCGCGCCGACGTAGACGTCGCCGTTTTTATCTTCAGCGACGGAGATCCCGTAGTCATGATTTTTCGGTGAAATGTTTTCCCAATGGCCGCCACGGTCATGGCTACGAAAGCAGGCCTCGCCGCAGGCGAGAAAGACCATGCCGGAATGCTCTTTGGACGCCAGGACTTCATGGACGTCCATGTCGGTGAGACCGTCGTTCGCCGGCTCCCACCCCCGTCCGCCGTCGTCGCTCACGACCATACCGCCGACTTCGATGCCGGCGTAGAGACGGTTCTTATTTTCAGGGTCGGACGTTAAATAGCGTGTGCGCGACTGGAGCTCCGGGCTCGGGGGAAAATTCGCACCCGCGCTGTGCAAGCGCACGCCTGCCAATTCTTCCCATCCACCTTCGTGTTTGCTCCGGTAAACCGCCGATGGAACGGTACCCACCATGACACCGCCGTTCAGCGCCAGCGCGGAATAGAGGAACATCTTGGGCACTTGCGGGTCGGCTCTATGCCAGTGCGCGCCGGCGTCTTTGGTGTAGAAGAGCCCGGAGTGCTCGGTGCCGGCGTAAATCGTGTTTGGGTTATCCGGGTCAACCGACATGCAGGTGAGCGTCCAGTAAGAGAGATCGCGTTTGGTTTGTAAAAAATCTTTGCCGCGCTGCTCGAAACGATACCAGCCCGAAAATGTCGCGACGTGCAAAGCTTTATCGCCGTTCGGGTTACTCATCATTGACTCCTTTCATGCTGCTGCCAGGCCATTGTGGAACCAGTATTGACGCCGTCAAGGCAAAAATCGTAAATATCCGTCTTCGAGGTTATCGGCGCCAATGACCGATCAATTCTTTCGATTCCACGACATCGGCGTAGCGCACCATGCGCTGGAGCGCGGCGTTATGGCCTTCTTCGGTGTAGGTGCCGACGCAATCGCGCACGACCACCATTAGGTAGCCGCGATTATATCCATCGCGCACGGTTGCTTCGACGCCGCCGTCGGTGGTGCAGCCGATCATAACGACGGTGGTCGCGCCGCGGTTGTGCATGATGGTCTCGAAATCGTTGCCGATGAACATCGTCGGCCGGCGCTTGTCGATGGCGAAATCGTTTTCGGCGGGCTTGAAAGGCTCCATGAATTGCCAGCCGAAACTCCCTTTGATGCGGCGCGGTTTGAGCTTGTTCGGATGATCGACCTTTTGATCGATCATCGCCCGGCGAAGCCACGTTACCGCCTCGTCTTTCCACAAAAAAGGCGTCTGCCGGGTGTAAACCGTGGTGATATTGGCTTGCGCGGCCGCGGCGATGAGCGGCGGCGCGGTGCGAATCAACGCCTCTTTGTTGAACGACCCGCCGGCCTGGTCATTTTGCATATCCCAAACCAAAAGCACCGTGTGTTTGGGGTCGACGATTTCGCTCAGCTCGTTGGGGATGTATCGTCCTTCGAAGTTGATCATATGGGCACCTCTTGAACTGATTTCCGTAAGACGGGGGAGACCATCAAGGTCAGTCGAAATCTTTAAGAATACTCCTGCAACGCCCCAGGCGCCGGGCAGTAGGACAAACAATCGCCGCAACCGGTGCATTCATGTGCGAGAACTTCGTACATATGATGAATATCCTGCATCTTCGGATGGACCGCACGCTCAGGGCAAACCTCACGGCAAAGGCCGCAGGCGATGCAGAGACTTTCGACGATTCGGACTTTCATCGTCTATAGTGATCCTCCCAAGGCCCGGCTTGGCTCCGGCGCCCAGGGTCTTAGGAGAAAATCAAAAACGGCTTCGATGGGTTTTTGCTCGTTGGGTGTCAGCGCGTAGGCGTCGATCTGGTATTTGCCTTCCATGAAGTGCATCAGTTCTTCGGCTTCCTGGCTGCGCAGTTGGTGGCGAACCAGGTCGTCGTCGATGACGCTCAAGGTCGCAGCTATGCCGAGGCAGGCCATCGACTCGTTGTAGTAATGCTGTCCGGCGCGGGCCAGTGGGTGGATGTGGGGAAACATCGCGGTCATGCCGAAATACGAGAGTTTAGGCTGCGTGTTGGCGCGCGGGTCGTTCATGAGTTCTTCTTCGCGCTTGATGAAGCCGCCGCGCAGAAGCACGTCGGCATGGAGTTGGCCGTGTTTCACCTCGTCCCATATTTGCCGTGCGCGCATGCGCTGGAGGTCGATATAAACGGGCTGCTCGTCTATCTCGACGGAAAGAATCTGCGTCGACATCTGCTTGAGTGACATGAAGGGGCCTTCGGCGGCGTATCCGGACCGGGCGCGAACAGCCTTGTATTCGTCACTTCCAGATTTGAGATCCTTTTCCGCGAATTGAATCGCCTGCGCGACCAGCTTGTCCCACAGCGGCAAGCAGCGCTCGGTCTGGCACAGGCGGAATTCAACTCCAGGTCCCGTGAAACCAGTGGGATAGACCCATTTCCCCAAAAAATCCTTAAGAATGGGTTGCATAAAAAACTCCGTTCAAATCGTTCAAGCCGTTCAATGTTCGAGGTTCAATGTTCAAGGTATCCGGGGCCAGCGTTGATTTTCCGTCCAGACTTCTGGTGGTGGAGGAACCAGTGATCGTCCCGTGGCGGTTTCGACGATGGACCCTTCTGCCGGGCAATACATAAGACAGACCGTGCACTTTGGATAAATGCAGCGCTCGTCGATTTCCAGCAGGTGCCGCGCCGTAGGCGAGACGACGACGGCGTTAAAATTGATCTCGCGGCACACGACGTAGCACATGCGGCATTCGGTGCATTTAGCATGATCAATTCTTATACCGGGCATAAATTCCTTTGGTTCAAATCGTTCAAGCGGTTCAAGTCGTTTAAGACGGACCTCGATCGTTTCAATCGATGTCGGCGGACACCGTTACTTCGCCCGCCTTTTCTTCTTCCAGGCCCAAAACGAAGCGCGCGGTCTCTTCGAGGAAAAACAGATAATCGCGCCGGGTCTCGGCTGAAAGGCGCTGCGCCAGCTCTTTGTCCACTTTTTTTTGTAAAAAAAGCTCCGCCTGTAACTTGCCCATGAGCACATGGCTGCGGGTTTCCGGCAGTTGGCTCAAGAAGAGCGCACTCAGAGCTTCGTCGCGCAGAGAATTAGCGAAGCGTTCCGTCCATGCCAGCTCGATAACCTTTGGCCCCAAGTTAAGCGCGGCAATGCGAACGTTTTGTGGATAGTTGGCCAACGCGCGCAGGCAGAAGACATAAGCGCCGGTGCGCGTTGCCAGGCCGAATCGCCCGTAAGCGTGATCGAACAGCTGGCGCTGCGTGCGTACCCAGCGGCGTTTGAGGATTTCGTCACAAAACTGCATCTCGTGGGTCGACTCGTCGTAAGTCTGCCTGCCGAACAAATACGCCACGGTGGGCGGATATTCGTTTAAGTTAATTCCCTGTGCCCAGCCGCCGTAAACGTAGTACATCATGCGCTTGAGGGTCCAGAGGCGAGCGAGCAGCCGGAAGCATTGGTCATCGGATAACTTTCCCGCGCGCGCCGCCGCCGCCACGGCGTCCATGGGTGTCACGGCAGCGTCGATTTCACTTTGTTTGCGTAGTTCTGCAGCGATTTGTTTACCGGGATTTTCTGCTGAATCGCTCATTGATGATCGATTGGGACAATCTGCGACGAAGAAAACTCGTCAACTCGCCGCTAACAGCCGCTCATGACCCTTTTTCGAAATCGGCGCCAGGTCTGAGGTGATCAGTTTCCATGACTCGCCGCTGTCTTCGCTGCAAAACAATTCGCCGCCCGTGGTGCCGCCGAAGATCGAGCAGACTCCAGCCGATTCTTCGAGGCAAAGCGCGCCGAATTCATGTTTCAAACTATCCGGCAGGCCGCCGCCGAGCTTCTGCCAGTTCTTTCCGCCGTCTTTGCTGCGGTAGATCTTCCCTCCGGCATGCGCTAGCGGGCCGGCCTTGCGCCAAGTTACCGGGTTATGCTCGGCAGCCGCGACAAACATGGTAGTTGGATCCTTCGGATTCCAGACAAAACCATCCGGATAGACATCCGGCGCCCATTCAGGGCTGGTCCAGCGTTCCCAACTGCTGCCTCCGGTGTAAGTAACATAGAGGCCAGCGCCGCCGGTGACGTAAATCCGTTGCGGATCGCGGGGATCGATGAGCGCGCGGTGCACGTCATAGAAGTGTTCCACAGGCCGGTTTTTGTCCTTGTATAGGCCGACCGTGTTGAGCTCACTCCAGCTCTTGCCCAAATCGGTGCTTTTTAGAAACGCGCCCTGTTCGACGCAAGCGTAGATCGTGTGCGAATCCTGTGGATCGAAGGTAATAAACTTGGTATGTGCAATATGCGGCGGCGCGGGGAAAGACCACTGCGAACTGGTCGGTACTTCTCGCAGCGACGGAAGCTCTGACCAGTGTTGTCCCAGGTCATCGCTGACGAATAAATGCGCGGGTTGCGTCCCCGCATAAACCCGCACCTCGCCATCGACGACGTGGCAGGCGAGGCTGTAAACGTCGTGGACCGGGATGCCATTATCGCGCCGCTCCCAGCTTTTGCCACCGTCTGAGCTGGCGTGAACGGAGCCGAAAAACGCCCCGGCAAACATCGTTTCTGTTGTCCGCTCGAAGATAATCGAGCTGATATGCTGGCCGCGCAGCGCCCGTTGGTTTTCGCACCACTCTCCGTCGTCTGCCCGTTCAAACAGGACCAAGCCGTCCTGGGTGCCAACCCAGAGCTGCCGCGAGTACCGTGGCGATGAATAGACATTGGTTCCGCCGTGGGAAAGTCCGATAGCCATGTTTGTCCTCCTTGGGAGCGCGGCGCAATACCGGCCCACCGCTCGCGTTCGAGATGGAATCAACTTATCAATTTGCCGTCGCACGCGTCAATGATAAAATCGCCAGCGGCTGTATTGTCACGGAAGAACCATTACATACATGTACTCCCGGCTCCGCCGTGCCGTTTCATTGCGGCCCATCGCGTCATGTGCGAAGATTTAGCGATGATGCCGAGGTTGGTACAATTGATGCATCTGATGCATCGGTTCGATCCGGTTCGTTCCGTCAGCGCTGGGCTGAGCTGGGCATCGCGTCCCTGCGGGGATAATGGTGTGACCTGGTCTATCGGCAAAAAATTCGGCTTGGGACTCACCCTGATCATCGGTAGCGGGCTGGCGGCGATGACGGTCTTTTACCGCAGCGCGGACAGGACGGCCGCGGCTTTACGCCTGGTCGGCGAAAAGGGCCATCCCGTCAGCGCCGCGGCCTACGAGTTGGAGATCAATGTCATCGGCACCGCCCTGGGGGTAATGAAGTATATGCAAACGCCGCTGCCGGACCACCGCGAGCGGGTGGAAAAGGATGAAAGCGAGTTTGCGAGATTCAAGACGCAGCACGATGCGTTCGCGGCGACGCA
>DASWHT010000399.1:0-3769 GCA_036398075.1 Binatia bacterium
CGGTGGAGCTATTTCAGCGGATCGAGGGTGCCCTGGGATTAAAGCGGAAAACTCTCAAGATCGGGATCATGGATGAGGAGCGGCGCACCACCGTCAACCTGAAGGAATGCATACGGGCGGCGAAAGATCGCGTGGTTTTCATCAACACCGGTTTTCTGGATCGGACCGGCGACGAGATCCACACCAGCATGGAACTCGGACCGATGCTGCCAAAGGAAGAGATCAAAGCGCAGCCGTGGATCAAGGCTTACGAAGACTGGAACGTGGACATCGGCATCGAAACGGGATTTCGCGGGAAAGCGCAGATCGGCAAAGGGATGTGGACGATGCCGGATGAGATGCGCGAGATGGTCAGGACGAAGATTGCCCATCCGCAGGCCGGAGCGAACACTGCCTGGGTGCCGTCGCCCACTGCGGCGACCCTTCATGCTCTGCACTATCACTACATCAATGTCGCCAAGCGTCAGGCCGAGCTCGCGCGGAGAGGGCGCGCGAGTCTCGATCATATACTCACACCGCCGCTATTGTTGGACCGGGTGTTAGAGCCTGCGGAGATTCAGCGCGAACTGGATAACAACGCCCAGGGCATCCTGGGATACGTTGTTCGCTGGGTCGATCAGGGAATCGGCTGTTCGAAAGTTCCGAATATCAACGACGTGGCGCTGATGGAAGATCGGGCGACGCTGAGGATTTCGAGCCAACATATCGCCGACTGGCTCAAGTATAGCATCGTCACGAAGGATCGGGTGATTGAGACGTTTCGACGGATGGCGAAAGTCGTCGACCGGCAAAATTCCGGCGACCCAAACTACCGCAACATGGCGCCGGACTACGACAGAAGCATCGCTTTTCAGGCGGCGTTGGAGCTCGTCTTAAATGGGCGTGAGGCGCCGAACGGCTACACCGAGCCCGTGCTCCACTCACGCCGCAGAGAAGTCAAAGCGGCGCAGCAATGACCTTCCCCATGGGCCTATTGGTTCAAAGTTCAAGGTTCAATGTTCAACGTATTCCGATCATTTATGAACCGCATGCTCCGAGTCCGTAACTTTGAACCTTGAACGTTGAACTTTGAACGGCACACGCAGTGTGCTTCTTATTAACTTGACACTCGGTCCAGGTTTGCGATACTCACCCGCAAGTGCCGATCAAAAACCGGAGGTGGCTATGATGGTTCCAATTGCGAAATCGGTTGTCAGTCTACTGATACTCGTCACTCTCGCCGGCGCCCTGGGGAGCGACGCGGGGGCGCAGGGTAGAACCAAAATCAGATACGCCTTGGGCGACGTGATCTCCATCGACGAGCTGCCGCTCTTGATCGCCGTTGAGCGAGCCAGGGCCCGGGGCGTGGACGTCGAAGTAACGGCGTTCAAGAGTGAGGAGGTGGCGACACAAGCCGTCATCAACGGTCAAGCCGACGTCGGGCAGGGAACACCCTATGGGGCGCTGCAGAGAGTCAGCGTGCCGATCCGCTTCTTTTACCAATTGAGCGCGCTGATGTTTTTCCCGGTCGTAAACAAGGACAGCTACAAAAGCTGGAAGGATCTGGACGGGCAGGAGATCGCCCTGCAGGGACGCGGCTCCGGGACCGAGGCGATCATGCTACTCGCTGCCAAGCAGCATGGGATCAAGTATGGAAACCTGAGTTACGTGCCGGGATCGCAGGTGCGCGCTCTGGCGCTCCTGAAGGGCAATATCAAGGCCACGATTTTAGATGCGCCCAACAAAAATAGGGTCATGAAGGAAGCGCCCGACAAGTTCGTCATCCTGCCCCTCGGCAACGTGAAGGCCAGCGACGAAGCGCTCTTTGCCACGAGAGAATTTCTGGACAAGAACCAAGCGGGCGTCGCGATATTCCTGCAAGAGCTAATCAAGGTCAATCGAGCGATCAATGCCAACCCGAAATGGGTCCTCGACGAGCGCAAGAAGCTCGGTTTGTTAAAGGAGCTGCCGGCAAAGATGGAGGACGAGATCCTGCCCTTTTTCCAGGAAGCCGCTCAAAACGGCGTATTTCCAAACGACGGCGGCGGTGAAAGCGCGGCTAAAAACGACCTGGAATTCTACGGTCTTTCCGGCGCGCTCAAAGGAGACAACCTCAAGGTGGACGCCTTCTGGCATTTTGCTCCGCTCAAGGCTGCGCTCGCCAATGTGAAGTGAAAAGCTGAATGGTGCAAAAAAAAATGTCGGGGCGACCCTATATGTGGTCGCCCGTCCGCAAGGGCAGACACACAGGTCTGCCCCTACATGGACGCGTCGTTCAGATCAAATTGACCTACTAGCCTGCGTTAAAGCGGAGCGATCGCGATCGAGACAACGGATAAGCCTTTTTTCAACCGCCGTTCAGTAGTTGATTCCGTGGAGCGTAAGAGCTGGATCGCGAGTCCTTTATTTTGGAAGCTTACCTCCTTGGCGTTGTTCTTCGGCTTGTGGGAGTTCGCCGGACGTTGGCCGGTCAGCTACGCCTTCCCGCCGTTCAGCAAGACGTTCTTCGCGTTGCTCCGCATGATCGCCGACGGTAGTCTCCCTAAAGCCTATCTGTTGACGCTCCAGCCGCTCGTGATCGGCATCGTTCTGTGCAGTATCGCCGGCATCGGCTTCGGCATCGCCATGGGGCTTTCCCGCGCCGTCGAGTGGTTTAGCTTGCCCATTTTTATCATCCTGCAAGCGGCGCCGATGGCGGCCATCATCCCGCTGCTCACCTATATGTACGGGATTGGGCTCACCGCGAAGGTGCTTGCGGTGGTTGTCTTGGCGGCGCCCGTCATCGTGATGAATTCATATAAGGGCATCCGCAATACCAATCCGTCGCTGATCCAGATGTGCCGCGCGTTTTTGGGCACAAGGAAACAGGAAGTGATGAAAATCATTCTTCCGCACGCCGGGGCATTGATCTTTGCCGGACTGCGGCTGGGACTGGCGATGGGATTCATCGGCATCGTGATCGCCGAGCTCTTGATCACGCCCACGGGCATCGGTGATCTCATCACCTACCACAGCTCAGTGGCGGACTATCCGGAAATGTTCGCAGCCATCGCCTCTATTATCGTTTTTGCGGCCGTGACCATCCAGGCGCTCGAGCGGCTGGAGCGCAAGCTCTTCCCGCCTGAAATACGAGGCGCCGGCGGTGTCTGACAACGCAATCGTCGAAGTGAAGGAAGTCAGCAAGACCTACGACGGTAGCGTCGAGGCGCTGGCGAGCGTCAACTTGACGCTTCCTCAAGGCAGGATTTCTACGTTTTTGGGCCCCAGTGGTTGCGGCAAGACAACGCTTCTTAAAATCATCGCGGGGCTGATGCCGCCCAGCCGCGGCGAGATTTGGGTGAAGGGTAAAAAAGTGAACGGGCCCGGGCCTGAACGGGCTTTTGTTTTCCAGGACTTCGCGCTCCTTCCCTGGGCCAACGTTTTGCGCAACGTCGCTTTCGGTCTCGAACTGCGCGGCCTTGCCGTGGAGAAGCGCCATGAAATCGCCCGCAGGCACATCGCCGAGGTCGGACTCGATACTTTCGCGGCGAGCTATCCACATCAACTCTCGGGCGGCATGCGGCAGCGCGTCGGCCTCGCCCGCGCCCTCGCGGTGGACGCGGACATTATTCTGATGGACGAACCATTTTCTTCGGTGGATGAACAGACTCGGCGAAAATTCCAGGAGGAGCTTTTGGATCTGCTCGAGCATAAGCAAAAGACCGTCCTTTTCGTTACCCATAGCATCGAAGAGGCGGCCTATCTTTCAGATCAAATCGTTCTTCTATCACCGCGGCCCGGAACGGTTACG
>DASWHT010000400.1:0-3275 GCA_036398075.1 Binatia bacterium
AACCACAATTTACCGACAATTTATGGCAAAATGCTCGCAGCGCCAAAAACCTTGTGTTAGAATGTTTTTACTTTTAAGGAGGGTAAACGGTAATGATCAAGCTCTACAGCTATGGCCCCTCGAGTCATTCGCGCAAAGTACGAGCCGCGCTCATCGAAAAAGGATTAGAATTTGTGCGAGTTAATGTTGACCTTTCAAAAAAAGAGCAGAAGAGCCCAGAATATTTAAAAATTCACCCCTTTGGCTTAGTGCCGGCCTTGGACGATGAGGGCTTCATCCTCTACGACTCAACGATCATCAATGAGTATCTCGAAGACGAATATCCCTACCCGCCGCTGATGCCGAAGGACTCTGAAGGCCGGGCGCAAGTCCGCTTGATGGAAGACCTGCGCGATAGCCAATTCAATCCCGCCGCCGGTCAGCTCAACCGGGAACTACGCAAGTCCGAAGGTGAAAGAGAGCAAAAGGTCATTGAGCAAGCCAGAGCTAAAATCACCGAGTGCTTCGACCGGCTCGAAACGGAACTCCAGGGACGGCAATATCTGGCAGGCGAATTCAGCCTCGCCGACATCGCGTTTTATCCCAATATCGATACCCTCGAGCGCATTCAGGTCCCAGTCGATGCTAAATATAAAAACATCCTCGCCTGGATCACGCGCTTAAGGGCCCGCCCGAGCTTCGCCGCCTCTGCATCATAATTCAGCGGAATGACCGCTCGCCTCCTGCGCGCCTGGTGTGTTCATCTCTACTCCGCCCTCGGTGCAGTCGTAGCCTTTCTTTCTATCATGGCGATCGAAAACGCCGACTTCAGACAGGCTTTTTGGCTCATGTTCCTGGCGGTGGCGATCGACGCCACAGATGGTACCTTGGCTCGCGCCGCGCGCGTCAAAGAGCTGATTCCCTGGTTCGACGGCGACCGGCTGGAAGACATAATCGATTATCTCAACTACGTCATCGTTCCGTGTTTGTTTCTGCTAAGAGCGGAGTTGTTGCCGCCACAGGACGCGCGCTGGCTCGCCGCACTGCCACTGGTAGCCAGCGTCTACGGATTTTGCCAACGGGATGCCAAAACAGCGGACTACTTCTTTCTCGGCTTTCCGTCCTATTGGAATATCGTCGCCTTCTACTTGTACGTTTTGAAGACGCCACTATGGATCAACGCTTTCTTGATCATCATTCTTTCGATTCTGATCTTCGTTCCCGTAAGGTATATTTACCCGAGCCGAAGCCCGCGCTTTCGCGGTCAAACGAACCTTCTTGGCGTTCTTTGGGGCGCCGCGCTTTTGCTCATCATCTACCAGCTGCCCGAGCCGCCGGCTACACTGGTATTTGCCTCCCTCGCGTATCCCGCTTATTATATTTGTTTATCTCTCTGGCTGGAGCTGCGCCGGGTGATGAGCTGAATTTACAGCACGCTAAGGACTAAAATGAAAACACCACTTCGACTTTTCTCTGCTCTTGCCGCCGCCTTGGCGCTATTCAGTTTCTCTTGCTCCGGGCTTGCCCCTGAACGCGCCGCCCCCCAGCGCAACCCAGCCGGCGCGGTGCCGGCGCCAAAGTATATTTTTCTTTTCCTCGCCGACGGCGCGGGAACGGCGCACATGGAAATCACCCGGCAATACAACCGGCTGATTCACGACGAAGGCTTGGTGATCACGGACAAGATCATCAAAGAAGGCGTCCTGGGGCTCATGACCACCCACGCGGCGGATTATCTTTCGACCGATTCCGCAGCCGCCGCCACGGCGCTCGGCAGCGGCTGCAAAGCGAATACCGGCGCGCTCGGCATGTGCGCCGACGGGAGCGTGCCAAAAACCGTGATGGAGCTCGCGAAAGAAAATAGCATGCGCGTCGGCATCGTCACCAATGCGCCCGTCTATGACGCTAGCCCCGCGGCGTTTGTATGTCATGTTCCGGACCGGAGACTGTATTCCAAAATCGTCGATCGTTACCTGGAGTTTGAACCTCAAATCCTTTTTGGCGGCGGGCGAGATCAGTTCTTGGCCAAAAATGAACCGGGAGGGCGACGCGAAGATAATACAAATGTCATTCAGGCGTTTTTAAAGAAAGGCTACCGCTACGCTTCCACCAAAGCAGAGTTGGAAGAGATCAAAGGACCTAATGTTTTGGGGCTGTTTGGCCTGAGGTTCATGAGCTTCGAAATCGATCGAGACCAGACGACGGAGCCGTCCGTCTACGACATGACTCGGGCGGCGATACGTATTCTTCAGGAAGGCAATTCCCGCGGCTTTGTAGTCTTCATTGAAAATGAAAACGTCGACTCAGCCGGTCACTTTAGCGATGCCGCCGCGATGATCCGCGACTACCGGGAATTTGACCGCGCGGTCGGGCTCGCCTACGAATTCTATCGAAAGCATCCGCGCGAGACTCTGATCTTGGTCACCGCCGATCACGAGACCGGCGGGCTGAGCTTTGTCCAGGCCCTCAAAGATCTCACCTCCACCAGCGACGAAAATCGACTCGCCGCGACGGCGGAGGACATTAGAAAGCTGCATTCGATACGCATTTCCTTGCTCAAGGCAGCTCAGACATTGGGACGGCAACCAACCGCCGTGGCCATCGATCAACTCATGGCGGAATACTTCAAAGGCTTTGTGCTCGCGCCGGAATACAAAGAAGCGATCCTAAAGAAACAAATCCTCACGCGCACGCATTTCTCCGACCCCACGACAGTTGCGCTAGGGCTGATGGTTGCCAACAACACCCAGGCGTATTGGCACACCACGTCGCACACGAACCAACCGGTCTTCGTCGCCGCCCTGGGGACCGGCGCCCAGCGGTTTGCGGGGTATTACGACAACGCTGACTTTGGTAAAAAGTTGCTGGGAATTCTCGACAGCAAAGAGTAGTCAACCCACCCAAAGGAGTTCTTTCCACCGCTAGCCTGCCACGCTGACGCCAAGGAGCCGGCCGACGCCGAAGGTCACGGCGGAGGCCAGCAGACCGATACCAAGCATGCGCAAGCCGCTGAGCATCGGCCCCGCCGCGGTGAAGATGGAAATCACCGATCCGACGGCAAACAAAGCCAGGCCGCTAAAGAGCACGCTGGCGCCCCACGCTGAGGCACCGGACGTGAACAGGTAAGGAATCACGGGCACCAGGGCACCCATGACAAAGGCCAAAAATGAGCTCACCGCCGCCATCCACGGCGACCCCAACTCGGATGGATCGAGGCCTAGCTCCTCCCGCGCTAACGTGTCGATGGCGATGCTTGGATTGGCGATGATGCGACGGGCGAGCAAAGCAGCCTCGTG
>DASWHT010000401.1:0-4790 GCA_036398075.1 Binatia bacterium
AACGGAGTTCTTCATTGCAGAGTGGTGCGGGGTACTGAAGAAACCCCGTTGTGCCCGAATGGGGACAGGCAACCTTTTCGGAAACCAGATTTTGTACCACAACGAGCTTGCCGTTAGCTAAACCGAAAAAGTAGCCAGTCCTCGAGAAACTCCGGCCTGCCAACTCAAGTGCCGAACATCGGCATGCGCGCATCGGCGCCGTGTATTTTGCACTCGTCGATAAAAATCTTGTGTATCTCGGGGTTCTGATCTTCGTACTCGATTTGCGCTCCGCCCTTTTTCACGTCCTCGCCGGTGTCTTTGAGGTCTTCGACATTGAACTTGAAGCCCCAGGGCTTGAGCGCTAGATAACGCGCCGGCTCGGCGCCGGGATTGAAGTGCTGGTGCCACCACTGCATCGGCGGCACGAACATGCTCATGCGCCCCCACTCGACGCGCCGCTTGGCGCCGTACTCGCCTTCCGGCCAGAGATACGAGTAGCCGAAACCGGTGAGCATGACGATATGGGCGCCGGCGCCGTGGCGGTGCGCCTTCTTGTACTTGCCGATGGGAAATTCCGACACATGGGCGCTCATCGTGTTATCGACGAATTCGAATAGCGTGGTGCGATTGTCGCCGCCTCGTTCCTTATAATCCTTGGGCTGGAAGCCCCACAGATCGGCGATGAAGTTCGATTCCCACACGCGCCCCTTTTTCACCTCGGGAATGTAACGGCCGCCCTTCCCCCACTCGTCGGCGCCGCCGCTGTAGCGGTCGGCAAAGACGAACGAGTTGTTAAAAATGTAATCGAGGTTTCGGTAGCGGTTGATGATCACCGGCGCGTCGGTCAGGGAAATCATGCGCACCGGCTTGTCCCCCTGGGCGTTGAAGTGCTGGTGCCAGGCGTTAAGCGGCGTCGCAAAGAGGCTGCCCTTTTGCCACTCCAACGTGTGTTTCTTGCCGCCGTCGTTCCAAATCGTCGTCGCCCCTTGTCCGTCGAGAATGAAGACCGCTTTTTCATACATATGGCGGACGGGTTTGAGCTGCCCGCCCGGCGCGATCTCTTCGATCAACGTGTCGCAGGTCCCGCCGGCGCCGTCCATGTTGGCGAAAGCCGCTTTGCCGCCGGTGCGCGCCCACTCGCCAAGCTTTAACTCCAACAAATCGGGAATAATGAAGTCCTTGTAAACCGGGATTTCTTCCCACTCCTGATAAATCTCGTATGGACTCTTCTGTGAAAATGCCGATGCATCGTTCAGATTTTTCATTTTATCGAAGTCCTCCTAGCCGAAATAGCTAGCCTGAATTATTCACACGTAACGGCAATTGAGGCGCGAGCCCTCCGGATCGAAGGCAATTGGCCTCCGCCATTTGGTTTAAAGTTCAAGGTTCAATGTTCAACGTATTTCGGGCCCTTCTTAAACTTCTGCTCCGTTACCTCCGACTTTGAACTTTGAACGTTGAACTTTGAACCGGTAAAACTCGATCGACACGGTGACATCATTTCTCCTCGGACCTTGCATAATGTCGGCTAGTAAAATTATCCACCCCGATCGCCATGCTTGACTACCGGATCTGCGCCATGTAGAAACCCAGCGCGCCGCGATAGGCGCGGTCGACGGCCATCGAGTCGCGCGCTCCCTGCAACACCAACTCGCAGTCCTGCGCCGTCTTCACGTACCGCTCGAAAATTGCCGAAATATTTTCTGAGTGGTCCATGTCCGCAACGACGTGCACATCCAGAGAAATCATCCTTTTCAGATTGATGCCCAGCTCATTCTCGAACTTCTTGCCGACCCGATAAGACATGCCGCCGCCGTTGACGATTTTGCCATTGTTGCGCCGTTCCAGCATGTGCGAGGCGGTATAGGCCGCGAGCCAGTGGCTGCGCATGGCGATGTGGTGCCACGCGTAGAAGCAGGCGCGCACCATCGCCGGAATTTCGGCCTTTTCAAAATCCTCCGGTGCAAGGCCGATTACCTCGCCCTGTTTGACGGTGAGCGCGTAGTGATCCATGCCGGCGCGCGGATCGTTGATCAGCTCGTCGCTCTCGTGCTGCCAGATCACGCGCTTTACCTCCAGCGGCGCGCCGCCTTGGACATAACCCCAGCAGTCGCGTCGATTGCTGGTGTAGAGCGCGTTTTGCACGACGTAAAAGCGCCCGCGCTCCATGGTTAGCGGCAGGTCGAGAAGTGCTTTGAATTCAACGCTGTCAAACTGGTCGTTGACCATTTTGTCCAAGGTTTTCAACAAGTCGTCTAAGAGATGCATGGGTCCTCCGGTCCTTACGGTAATGCCTCCACCAAATTCGCCAGGTGCCCGCGGTAGACCCGGTCGATCATCAGACTTTCTTTAGCACCGCGGAGAATCGCCTCCTCGGCCGCCTCCGTCGTCGCGTACATCCGCGCAATCCGCGCCAGCATGTGCGCGTGTTCGACATCCATGACGACATGCTCGGCGTTGTTGATCTGCTTTTTCATGGGGATACCGAGATCGCGTTCGAAAATCGCGCCGATGCGCCGCGACAATGACCCGCCCTCGATCAGCTCCGCGGAGTTGCGCATCTCAAGAATCGCTGACCCGGCGATGGCTTCCAGCCATGGGCGCTGCGCCAGGCGAATCCAGGCGCTGAAACACACCTCGCCGCCTTCCAGCCGCGCCGTGCGCTCGAAGGCCTCGGCCTTGAGACCGAACACCTCGCCTTCTTGCACAGCCAGCGTGATGTGGTCCGTCTTGCCTTCGCTTTTCCGGCCGATCAGCTCGTCCTCTTCGTGCTGCCAGATTATTTTTTTGATCTCGAGGGGCGCCGAGCCTTGCACGTAGCCCCAGCAGTCGCGCCGGTTCTGAACATAATACGCCATCTGGATAGAATACTGTTGCGCCCGTTCCGTAGAAAACTTGGCGCCGAGCAGACGCTTGAACGGCGCCGTTTCGAATTGCTCGTTGCACAGCCGAACCAGCTCGTTCCATAAAGTCTCGACTCTATCCCTGTTTGCACCCATGAGAACTCTACCCTCCGCAATGCGGCGGCGCGCGCTTGTCGATCTTTATCACAAGCATTATTCCGCTGTCTAACCTGCGCGCGCCACCTTCATACGCCAAACGCCAGACTCTTGATCACCACCGGAACGAATCCTTCGCCCTCGACAACTTCCCCGACGTCGATGAAGTCCAACTCGGTCAAACTCACCTCGTCGATACAGGGCATGTTCCATTTGGCCGAAAGCATGCCGCCGACCACTTGACCGACGTTTTGCACAAAGACCAAAGCGGAAGGTCGATCTTCCGTTGGCAGGACCGCCAACGCCCGGTCGATTCCCTTGGCCAGGTCTTGCACCGCGCCGTAGCCCACGAAGGGCGGCGTCGAAAATGCCAGAACGAAGGGCGCGTTTCTCACTTCAGGGTCGCGCTCCCCGAGTACCTTTTTGACCGCCGCTTCGGCGCGGTCCGACACCGGAGCGTCCCAATCGACCTGGGCGACGAAGACGCGGAGATTACGAACCGGCAGGCTCATGCTCTGCGGGATAAAGATCGTCTCACCGCTCAATTGCACCGTGTATTGCGACGCGCCGATCACCGTCGCGCGGATGCCTTCTCCGGCATCGAGTATATTGAAGCCTCGGGCATCGGCTTGCTTTCTAATTTCCCGGCCGAGATAGGGCCCCAGATCCCCAAAGCCCTGCGTTTCGCGCCCGTAGATATATTCAGACACTCCGCCGGAGAAGAGAATACCGTCGATCTTGGGCAATTCACCAAGCGGCGAGCTAATGTAAAATTCATCCCAGGGTTGCTTTCCTTCCGCCACCGCGTCGAACAGAACATGCGCCATCCGCGCCGCCAGCCGCTGGCGCAAGTCATCCGAGATCTTCGCGCCATAATCGATGTTTTGCCCGAGTGCCGCCAAAAATCGCCGCCCGCCCTTCTCCAAACGAATGACCGATTCGGCGCCATCATGGGCCACCAGACGCGCCCCGATGTTGACCGCCGTAGTGCCGCGAATCCTGCCTTCCACGATGACGCTGATCTTCGTCGTCCCACCGCCAACATCGATGTTCAGCAACGTCAAACCCTGTTCGCGGCTGGTGAGCACCGCGCCGGAACCGTGGGCGGCCATGATAGTCTCCAAGGTCGGTCCCGCCGTGGCGCAAACAAACTTCCCGGTCTCATCGGCGAATAACTCGGCGATCTTACCCGCGTTGTCTCTGCGCGCCGCCTCGCCGGTGATGATCACGGCGCCGGTGTCGATGTGGTCCCGCGTCAGCCCCGCTTCTTTGAACGTATCGTCTATCAGTTCTCTCAGCGGTTCGGCTTCGATGTTCCAATCGCCGCTGAACGGCGTCAACAATATCGGCGAGCGCGCGATGACGTTTCGTTCGACGACGATGGGCTTGCGCTGGAGCAGCGACGGATAGCCGATCAGGAGCCGCGAAAACATCAGATGAGACGTCGAAGAGCCGATATCAATGCCGACGCTGGTGAGATGCGTGTGTGGACCGACCAGGCCTTCGTGGTCGTGACCGTGATCGCCGTGCCCGTGATGTTGATGGCTGAGCATAAAACAGGATTGTTTTAATGGAGTGATGGAGTTTTGGAGTATTGGGGTTGAATTGACAAGATCACACTGTCTCACCACGAAGTGCACGAAGGACACGAAGGGTTCGGATAATTGGCAAGGGCGGATTTCAAACCCGCCCCTACGAAACCTTCGTGCTCTTCGTGTCCTTCGTGGTGAGTCCCTCTTCTTTGCGCCCTTTGCGTTCTTTGCGGTTAAATCCTCCCCTCCGACACCCGCTCCGGGCAGCCACACAGGG
>DASWHT010000402.1:0-2842 GCA_036398075.1 Binatia bacterium
AACATGGTATTGCCGGATATCCTGTGGGCAAATTATTACGGCCGCCGCTCGCTCGGAAGAATTCGCGGCATGGGATTGTTTATCTCTCATATGCTAGCCGCGGCGGGGCCGCCGTTCTTTGGCTTTCTCTTCGATATCACCGGCGGTTATGGTCTTTCGATCGCGATTTTTGGAGCGATATTGATACTGTCGGCGTTGCTTAGCTTGATGTTGCGGCCGCCGGGATAAATGCCGAGCAGTGCCGGGGCGAGAGGGGGCGTTGGAGTAATGGAATATTGGAGTGGTGGAGTATTGGGCAAAGCATTATTCCAGTGTAGTGTCCAGGAATGACGACTGGGAGGCATTGCACTAGTCCCCGAATTTCTGAGACACTCCTTCAGCTTATGAACTCGCTTCTGGGGCAGCTGGTTTTTTCCGTCGGGCGTCAGCAATATTATTGGGACGACGTTATCCTATCTGCCCGGCTCTGGGGTGATTGGGCCGATTTGGAAAAGGAACTGCGCGAGGGTATCGCCTGTCTCAAGCGGCTGGATGAAGCGGCGGAGGAATTCGACCCTGAAGAGCTGGAGTCAGCGGCGAACGATTTTCGTTACGAGCGTGACCTTCTGACGGCCGAAGAGGCAGAGGCATGGCTAAATCGGTGGAATCTCAGCGCCGACTCCTGGATGGAATATCTTCAGCGCTTCATGCTCCGGCGGAAGTGGGCGGATCAATTGGTGGAGATCGTGGCTCGTTATCGGGTCACGAAAAAGGAGATCCACAGTAGCCTTTATGCGGAGGCGATTTGCTCGGGTCATCTAGCGCGCTTCGCTCGAGCGCTGGCAGCGCGGGCATCGGCGTATGAGAAGGCCCTGGAAGCGGGATGGGTAAGGGACGATCTCAAAAGCGCGGAAGCGGCCGGCAGAATTCGCCTCCTGGAGGCGAGTTACCAGCGCTTCTGCGACCACGTGGTGGACGCGCAAGGCATCAAAAATCAGGTTGACTCTCACCGCCTAGACTGGATCCGGTTCGATTGCCGTTATGTATTGTTTTATCAAGAACAAATGGCCCGCGAGGCGGCCCTTTGTGCGCGCGACGACGGCATGCAACTCGATGAGGTTGCGGCAAACGCTAGCCTCGCTCCACAAAACGCGACGATGTATTTGGACGAGGTCGAGCCGTCTCTGAGGGATCGTTTTCTGTCCGCCGAGAAAGGCGCGCTCATAGGTCCGCTCAACTGGGACAAAGCATTCGGCCTTTTTCTAGTCGAGGATAAGATCATACCCGCAGTGGAAGATCCCGAGATCAAACAGCGCGCGCAAGAAACTCTACTTGAGAGCGCGGTAAACCGTGAAATCAACAAGCGGGTGAAATGGCATGCGCGGTTATAACGCAACGGCTGATAACCGTTCCCCGCTCTATGACCTTCCCATCCTTACGTTCCTACCGGAGGAGGTCAGAAAACTTATCGTGGACAGCTTTGTCCCGGCGTCCTTTACGTTTGGCCAGCCCATCGTTCGGGAAGGGGAGCCGGCGGATGGGTTTTATGTGTTGGTGTCTGGTCAGGCCCGCGTTGTCAAGCAGAGAGAGAACGGCGAAGATATTTCCCTGAATTTGCTCCGCGCCGGCGACAGCTTCGGGGAAATGGGGCTGCTCGAAGAAGGCAGCCGCAACGCAACCGTGCGAGCCACCGGCGACGTTACCATACTCAAGCTCGACCGATCGGTTTTTCAGGCGCTCATCCGCGTCCAGCCGGCGATTCGCCATTACTTCGAACTGCAGATCAAGCACCGTCACTTGCACAACTTCTTCCGCCTCTATTCTCCCTTTGCGCGGCTGCCTGCGGATCAGCTAAAAACCCTGCTCACGGAATTCCGAGCCATCTCTTTCACCCCCGGAGAGCTGGTGATCCGTCAAGGCGATGAGCCGGGGCCGATGTACATAGTCGAGGAGGGGCGGCTCAGAACCTTCACGGAGGAGAACGGGCGCAGGCATTACCTGGCGTATCTGCGAAAGGGGGATTTTTTTGGCGAGTTGTCCGTCTTTAAGGGGGAACCCCGCAGCGCCAACGTCGAGGCGATGGCACCTTGCAAGCTCCTTGAGCTGGCCCCGGCAACGTTCCAAAAATTGCTTAAAAACTGTCCCGCCTTCAAAACCCAGATCAAAGAAAGGATCGAGCAGTACGACTTTAAGAAAGTGGCCCGTGTGCCACTGGACTTTGCCCAGGAAGCCTTACCCGCCGACGTCCAGGTCCACGAAAAAGTCGGCTCTGACCAGGTGGACCACGCGGAGCTGGAGGACGAAGCCGAGTTGGGACCGTTCGCCTCGCCGCAAGGTTATTTTATCAAGAAGGCGAAACGCATTCGACGGTTCTCCTTGGTGCATCAGATTGACGAGATAGACTGTGGCGCCGCTTGCCTGGCGATGGTTTGCCGCCACTTCGGCCGGTCCGTCAGCCTTGCTCGGATTCGCCGGCTTGTCCACACGAGCCTCGACGGCACGAGCCTCAGGGCCCTGTGCCACGCGGCGGAGGACCTCGGGCTGGCAGCCCGTTCGGTCAAAACCTCACACCAAAGGCTCGGGCAGATGCCTTTGCCTGCCATCGTCCACTGGGAGGGTAACCACTGGCTTATCCTTTACGACGTCGATGAAAAGCAGGTGCGCGTCGCCGACCCGGCCGTCGGCCTGAGAAGGCTTGGCCGCGAGGAGTTCGAAAAAAAATGGAGCGGCTACGCGGCGCTCTTCGATTATACCGAAGCATTCAAGAAAGCGCCGGAGGGAAAAGCCAATCTGAGCTGGCTCTGGCCGTTTTTCCGTCCTTTTACAGGATTGATGATCAAGGCGCTGACTCTCTCGATCATCT
>DASWHT010000403.1:0-12421 GCA_036398075.1 Binatia bacterium
GAAGAAGATCGCCGGCGTTCCGAGCCGAATAACCAAAGTCCAGGCGCGCGGCACAATTCCAGAGGAGCACTGGATTTATCCCGACGGCAAGCAACTGATATTTCAAAATGGCCTTTTGAGCCGGATAATTTTAAAAGGCGCTAAATAGCGCTGCCGGATGGGTTCAAAGTTCAAGGTTCAAAGTTCAAAGTGGGGAGGGGACGTTGAACCTTGAACATTGAACCGTGCGCCACGGGCGCGCTACCTTGAACGGGCGCCCCGCGCTCAGTCGAGCCGTAGTTTTTTTAATTTCACCCGGCGCCGCCGCTCTGTTTTTGCAAGACGATTGCCGCCCCGTGACGATGATAAATCGTTTTCATATTCTTCGTCATCGTTGCCCGGTTCGTCCAGATGGCGAAGAATTTCATTGAACTCATCGGCGTAGATCGCGGTCGCGCCGAATTTTTCAACGCCGTTTCGCACTTCGCGGTCCGAACTGACTACCACGCATCCACTCCCTCTTTGCCGTGCCATCCGCAGGACGACGCTGTCGGCCTTTTCGCCCTGCCGTGAGTAAATCACCATGACACCGTCTACTTTTTCGTTGACCTCGCTAAACGCACCGGCTTTCCAGCCGTCGAAAACGACGCTGACAAAGAAGCCTTTGGCTTTCTGGTAGCGCGCGAGTTGTCGCACTAAGCCATTGCGCTTGTGCTCGAGCGCGCCCCGCAGACCTTGCCCGCTGGCGATGAGATTATAGCCGTCGATAATGACATCCATGGGCATGATGTTTCAGCAACTGCGAGAATTTCGCAAGCGGAATGCAGTGATTCAGAGAAAATTTTTGCAGCAAGAATCGGCGAATCACTCGCCACGAATAAAGTTTCGCTTTCTCATGAAGGCGCACATGCAGAAATTCATGGGCAATTGTAAGGCTACCGTCCATTTCTTTAGCAGTTGTCAAAATCGCAAAAAACAGGTACAAACGTGACAATTTCATATTGGAAGTCGTGTCAAGTTGGGCATTGCCATAAGAAAAGCTAAAAGAATCAACGACTTGCCGCCGTATTTGTTCGCTGAAATCGACCGGCGCAAGCGCGCGGCCCTGGCCCGGGGAGTCGATCTAATCGATCTAGGCATCGGTGATCCAGACATTCCGACTCCGTCAAACGTCGTTGAAAAACTGATTGAATGCAGCAGCAAGCCGGCTAATCACCGCTACCCCAATAGCTCGGGAATGCCGGAGTTTCGCCAGGCCGTCGCCGACTGGTATCAACGCCGTTTCAATGTCCGCCTGGACGCCGGCACGGAAGTGGTTTCGCTCATTGGATCGAAGGAAGGCATCGGCAACATGGCGGTGGCATTCGTCGATCCCGGCGATGTCGTTCTCGTCGCCAGCCCCTGCTATCCGGTTTACCATATCGGCACCGCGTTCAACGGCGGCCAAAACTATTTTCTACCGCTCAAAAAGGAAAACCATTTTCTTCCCGATCTCGATTCCATCCCGGCCGATATCGCCAAGCAGGCCAAGCTGCTCTGGATCAATTACCCGAACAATCCCACCGCGGCGGTGGCGGATAAGGGTTTTTTTCAAAGAGTGATCGCCTTCGCCGATCGCCACGGCGTCATCGTCTGCCACGACGGCGCCTATACGGAAATGGGTTACGACGGCTACCGCCCCATGAGTTTTCTCGAAGCGGACGGCGCCAGGGAAGTGGGCATCGAGTTTCACTCTCTCTCCAAGACTTTCAATATGACGGGCTGGCGCATCGGCATGGCGGTGGGTAACGCTGAGGTAATCGGCGGCCTGGCCCAGGCAAAATCGAATCTCGACTCGGGCATTTTCCAGGCAGTGCAGGAGGCCGGCATCGAGGCGCTCAAGTTGGGCGATCAGATCGTCGAGCCATCCCGCAAAATCTACCAGGAGCGGCGCGACATTCTAGTCGATGGCTTGCGCGCCGTGGGGCTCCAATGCGAGAAGCCAAAGGCGACGTTTTACGTTTGGGTCTCGGTCCCCAAAGGGCTTACCTCGGCGGAGTTCACGGCCAAATTGCTCGACGAAGCCGGTGTCGTAACAACCCCGGGCAACGGGTTCGGCGAGGCGGGCGAAGGCTATGTTCGTTTTACCGTTTGCGTTGACAAAGAACGATTGAAGGAGGTCGCGGAGCGAATCCGGCAGGTAAAATTTTAGACGCCCCTCCGCTAACAGGGCTGTGGCAAACGCGGTCGCCCATCAAGTTTATATCGGCGTCGGCTCCAACGTCGGAGACCGGAAAGAAAATTTTTTTGAGGCCTTGGCGCGCCTCGCTAAACTGCCCGACACCCGAATCCTCAAAGAATCGTCGCTCTACGAGAGCGAACCGCTGGGCGATTCGAAAGACTGGTACGTCAACGGCGTCATTGAAATCGAGACAAAATTCAAGCCCGACATGCTCCTTGACAAGTTCAAAAACATCGAACGGGCCATGGGGCGTAAAAAAGTCAAAAAGCGCTGGGGCGCGCGCATCATCGACTTGGACATCCTGCTCTATGATGCCCAGGTGGTAAAGAAAAAAAAGCTACGCATTCCTCATCCCGAAATGGCCAATCGCAAATTCGTCCTGGTACCGCTCAGCGAGATCGCGCCGCAGGTGATCCATCCGGTGCTCGGCGTGACGATCTCCGAACTATTAATCAACGCTAAAGACGAGAAGAAAGTTCACCTCTATCATTCATGAGCTTTCATCCCGGCTTCAGGCCGTGGAGTTAGAGCTTGCTGCTCCGTCTCTTGTTTCTCGTTCTACTGGTATTCCTGCTGCTTTTGTTGATCAAAAGTTACCTGGCGCGGTCGCGCGGCGGGTCGCGCCGTCCAGCGCCGGAGGACGGAGAAGAGCTGGCGATGGATCCGCAATGCCAAAGTTATGTGCCAAAGCGAGAGGCGATTGCAGCCGGCGGCAATTATTTTTGCAGCCGTGAGTGCGCCGAGCGTTTCTTAGCCGACCAACGCAATTAGCTCACGCGCTGAGAACGACCAATCATACACTGTCTTGTGCCTCAACCTATCAAGTTCAAGGTTCAAAGTTCAACGTCCCCACCCCACCTTGAACCTTAAACCTTGAACTTTGAACCGCGCGCCACGGGCGCGTTACTTTGAACCTTGAACTTTGCACGGCTTTCGCGGCGGTTAGTCCCGTCAGGCGTGAACCGTCTCATCTAGCGCCCGCAAAATCTTCTCGTGAACGCCGTCAAAGGCGCCGTTGGACATGACGAGAACCACGTCTCCCGCCGCGCCGTGAGCAGAAAGGTAGGCGGCGATCTCCTGGGAATTGGCGATCATCATGGCGCGCGCGTCGCCGGAAATGCGATTGATTTCCGTAACCACGCTCGCCACCGACAAGCGGTCGGCGGCGGGAACTTTTTCGGGCTGGTAGAGATCGGAGATAATCACACGGTCCGCCCGCGCCAGGGAGCGGGCAAACTCCAGCTCGAAAATGTTTCGTCTGCTGGTGTTGCTGCGCGGCTCGAAGAGCGCCCATAGCCTGCGGTTCGGATAAGCCGAGCGCACCGCGTCGATGGTTTCCATCACAGCCGTCGGGTGGTGCGCGAAATCGTCGATTACGACGATACCGCGCCGTTCGCCCTTGATTTCCTGGCGCCGTTTGACGCCGCGAAATGTGGCGAAGCCTTCGAGCAGCTTGCCGCGCGCGATGCCCAGAACCCGGCCCATGGCGTAAACCGCCAAGGCGTTCTGAACGTTGTGCCGGCCGACGACACCGGCCTCCACCTCTCCCTCGCGCTTGCCGCGATACGCCGGGGTGAAAAAACTCCTGGCGTTTTCAAATCGGACAGCGGCGGCTTGCCAATCTCCTGCGGCGCCGTAGCTCATCACCGGACAACGCGCGCGCCGGGCCACCTCCGCCGCCGCCGGAAAATCGCCACATGTAACCAGGTTTCCATCCGCCGGGATCAATTCCATCAGTCGGCGAAAGGCGTCTTTGACATGTTCCAGATCGCGGTAGATATCCGCGTGATCGAATTCAACGCTGGTCAGTATCACATGGCGCGGGCGGTAATGTAGAAACTTCGGTCCCTTGTCGAAAAACGCGCTGTCATATTCATCGCCTTCTAGAACGACATAATCGCCCGTGCCCGGATGCCAACCGCTGCCGAAATTGAGCGGCACGCCGCCGACGAAAAACCCTGGCGCCAAATCCGCGCAGGTCAAAACCCATGCGGCCAGCGCCGTGGTGGTGGTTTTCCCGTGGGTACCGGTGACCACCAGCGATTGGCGCGCGCCGATGAGAAACTGTCCCAACGCTTGCGGAAAAGAGCTGTAGGGGATGCCGTGTTCGAGCACGTGCTCCGCTTCCGGGTTGCCGCGGGAGACGGCATTGCCGATGATGACAAAATCCGGCGGCGGGAAAAGATGCTCAGCGCGAAAGCCCGGCAAAACCTCGATACCGATCTCCGCGAGATAGGTACTCATGGGCGGGTAGACGTTCTGGTCGGAGCCCGTGACGCGGTATCCGCGCGCTTGCAGCAAGCCCGCCAGGGAGGCCATGCCTACGCCGCAAACCGCAATGATGTGGATATGGCGGCCGGGAGCTGGAAGGTCGTTCACTAAATCATCGCTTTCATAATGAGGTCGTGGATATGTGGCCGGAAGTCGCGAATTTTTTCATTCTTGCGGCTTGGGTGCACACGATTGGTTAACACTATAATATAGCAATTTTTCTCCAAATCCCACCAGATCGAAGTTCCGGTGAAGCCCAGATGGCCCACCGTGCGCGGCGAAAACAAACTGCCGCTGGCCGATCTGCCAGGCGACGGCATATCCCAACCCATTGCGAAACTGGAGTTCTCCACGGACTCATCTTTGGTGAAAAATTCCTCGACAATGGACCGCGGCAGAAAACTATCCTCGCCACGCAGACAACGGCTGAGACAGGCGAGCAATCGATGAATATCCTGCGCCGACGCGAAAAGGCCGGCGTGCCCGGCAACGCCGCCCATCGCGTAGGCGTTGTCGTCATGGACTTCGCCGCAGAGGATTTTTCTGCGCCACGGGCATTGTTCGGTGGGCGCGATCAACTCGGTAACCGCCTCCACACGGCGCGTTCTAAGGTGTGTAAGATCGACGAAACCCGTGGAGCGCAAGCCCAGCGGCTTATAAATCCGCTCCAGACAAAACCGGTCCAAAGACTTCCCCGTTACCGTCTCCACCAACTCCCCCAACACGATGAAACCCAGATCGCTGTAGAGGCAATGTGTCCCCGGCGGCTGCAACGGTTTTTCCCTGTGCACCAGTTCCGCGATATAAGTTTTGGCGCCGCGGCTTGCGACAAAATGAATCTTGCCTGCTTTTTCACCCTTGATGACCTCCTGGTAATAAGGCTTCCACGCCGGCAAGCCGGAGGTATGCGTCAACAGTTGCCGAACGGTCGTGAGATGTTTTCCGAAAACAGCGAACGTCGGCAGGAAACGATTGACGCGATCATCGATCCGAATTTTTCCCTCGCGCGCGAGCAGCATCATCGCCAGCGTCGTCGCCAGCGGCTTGGTCAAGGAGGCGAGATCAAACACGGTACTGGGCTGAAGCGTGGTTTTCTCGGGAACCAGAGAGCGGAAGCCGAACGCTTGCTCGAACATCACCCGTTCATTCTTCGCCGCCAACACCACGGCGCCGGGGAAAACTCCCTGATCGACGGCTTCGCGAAGAGCATTTTCAACTTGACTAAAATCCATAAATTTACGCTGGTCCAAGCGCCGGCACGCTCAACACGTCTTGGCGGCGGCGCGTCATCATCGCTGAACGCGAACAAGGGCTGGCATGCGAATACCAGCGCGCAACATGAATTGCGGGAGGCGTACCAAGCAACTCGTCAGCGCACGGGCGATTCAAGCAGCGATAACGTCCCCGCATCGCCGTCGAGCAACATCGTAACGCCCAAGGGGAGCGCGAGATTTTCCGCGCCGTGCCCGGCGGCCATCCCCATGACTACGGGGAAAGGCGCGTCGTGAAACATTTCGGCAATCACCGTCCCGACGTCGCGCGGCCCGTCCCCATCGCACTGGGTAAAATCACCGAAGACCAAGCCCGCGAGCCCATCGAACTTACCCGCCAACTTGAGATGGATCAACATGCGCTCGACGCGGTAAGGCTTCTCGCCGACATCTTCGAGGAATAAAATTTTTCCTCGGGTGTCGATCTCGTAGGGCGTTCCGAGAGTGGTCACGAGCAGCGACAGGCAACCTCCCAGCATGGGCGCCGCGCATTTGCCTGAGCGTACGGCCTCGCTCAATTGAACGCTCCAGGTTTTTTTCTCGCCGGTCAAAATCTCCCAAAAATGTTCCTTAGCTTGGTCGCTCAATCCACGCGCCAGATCCATAGCCACCATCGGCGCGTGAAAAGTCACGAGACCGAAACCCTGCAAGAACCAATTGAGGAGAATAGTAATATCGCTGTAGCCGCAGAATATCTTTGGATGGCGCCGGATTTCAGCGTCGAGGAAGGGCAGCAATTGCACCGAGCCGAAGCCGCCGCGCGCGCAAAACACCGCGTCGATATCGTCGCGCAGGAAAAAGGCCGAAAGGTCCTGTGCTCTGATTTCTCCAGAGCCCGCGAGATAGCCCTTGCGTTCGTGGATCCCCGGCGCCAATTCGACTTCAAAACACTGTTCGCGAATGGCCGCGAGGCCTGCCGCCAGATCTTCGCTTTCGACACAACCCGCGGGCGCCACTACGCCGATGCGGCCGCCACGCCGCAGCGGCGCCGGTTTATGAACGCGCGCCCGTTTTTTCAGCAACCCCTGCTTGCGATTCACCGGAGAATTACAATGCTCCTGTGGATAAATTAGTTCTGAATCACCCTCGACCGTCACGGGAAAAATAATTCTCGCAAAAATGTCGTGAATCTACAAGCAGTTGATCCCGACGTTCACGCTCAGAAGTTTCTCCTGACCAGGAAACGCCTTGGTTGACTTCGCCCGATGGGCTGGTTAAAAAGCGAAGGTATCAACAACTTGCGGCCGGCTTCTGCACCCATTGTACGGAGCTTATCCACAAATTTATCCACAAGCGATGAAAATCAAACCGGAACAACTGGATCGGCTATCGGCTTTGCTCCTTAAGCGCTATCGCGACAAGGAACTGATAGACAGTAAGGCGGTCGACGCCGACATCAAAACGAAGATCGCCGCGGTTATTAGCGCCAACTTCGCGGAAGAAGAAGCCATCGAGGGGGAAGTGCGCCAGATGCTGGCTGCCCACGCGGGCGCCACGCGCGACATGGACCCATATAAGATGTTTCTCATTGCCAAGCAGAAGCTTGCCGCCAAGAAGGGATTTATCCTGTGAGCCGCCTGTCGGAAAATCGCATTTCGCACCTGGCGCATCTCGTCATGGACGGCCTGCGGAACGACAAGCTGGCCGACTTCCCCAATGAAGGCCGGACCCTTGCGGAGACCAAGCAGGTGCTCAATGAATTCTTTCAGCGCGAGGATCAACTCGAAGACAGCGTGCGGCAGAAAATTCAGTCCCTATCGCGCCATGTTCCACCGGGCAGCCGGGAGTGGGATATCCTGTTTCGAAAGTACTACGAGGAGGGAATGCGCAAGCAAAGGAAGTAAACCCTGTACCACGGAGTTACGTCCGTGGCTTTAGGGTACCGCCCCCTTCGGGGGTTCAGAACATTCCTCCCAGCACTCGCGTACGGGGCGTTCTGTGGTACGGGGTACACGGCCCGCGGTGGCTTGGCCGGGCTCTGCCTTGGACACAATTTTGCCATGCTATTTGACAAAACCTTGACAGCAGGCCATTTATGCTTAGATTAACCGCGCTTTGTTCTCGCGCGTCTCCGCGCGGCGCACATCTCTTGAGCAGTTTGTAATAAAATCAATTAGTTGGAACTAACATTCTAAAAGGAGGCGAGAAGTGAAAATTAGGCCTTTACAAGACCGGGTCATTTTAAAAAGGATCGAAGAAGAGGAAAAAAGCAAGGGTGGAATCATCATTCCCGACACGGCCAAGGAGAAGCCACAGGAAGGAAAGGTGATCGCCGTCGGCAAAGGCAAAGCAAACGAAGACGGCAAAATAACCCCCCTCGACGTCAAGGTGAACGACCGCGTGTTGTTCGGCAAATACGCCGGCAGCGAAATCTTCATCGACGGTGAAGAACACCTGATCATGCGCGAGGAAGACATCCTCGGTGTCATTGAAAAGTAAATTCAAAAGGAAATTTCAGGAGGACAAAAGATGGCAGCAAAAATGGTCAAGTTCAACCGTGACGCCCGGGAGGCAATTCTTAAAGGCGTCAACATCCTGGCTGACGCCGTTACCGTAACCCTGGGGCCAAAGGGCAGAAACGTGGTATTGGACAGATCCTTCGGCGCCCCCAACGTGACCAAGGACGGCGTCACCGTCGCTAAGGAAGTCGAGCTCGCGGACAAGTTTGAAAACATGGGGGCGCAGATGGTCAAAGAGGTGGCGAGCAAGACCTCTGACGTCGCCGGCGACGGCACTACCACCGCCACGGTGCTGGCGCGGCAAATTTACGCCGAAGGCGTGAAGCTGGTGGCCGCGGGCCATGACCCGATGACACTAAAACGGGGCATCGACAAGGCGGTCGAGGCCATCATCGGCGAGCTAAAAACGCTTTCCAAACCCACTAAGGACCCAAAAGAAATCGCCCAGGTCGGCACCATCGCGGCGAATAACGATCGCACCATCGGCGATGTCATCGCCGAGGCGATGAACAAAGTCGGCAAAGAAGGCGTCATCACCGTAGAGGAAGCCAAGGGACTGGAGACCACCCTCGACGTCGTGGAGGGGATGCAATTTGATCGCGGTTATCTCTCTCCGTACTTCGTCACTGACCCTGAGAGAATGGAATGCGTTCTTGAAGACGCGCTTCTGCTGATCCATGAAAAGAAAATCAGCAGCATGAAGGATATCTTGCCGATCCTGGAACAGATCGCTAAATCCGGGAAGCCCTTTATAATCATCGCTGAAGACCTCGAGGGCGAAGCGCTGGCCACACTGGTGGTCAACAAAATTCGCGGCACCCTGCACTGCGTCGCCGTCAAAGCGCCGGGCTTCGGCGACCGCCGCAAAGCGATGCTCGAAGATGTCGCCATTCTAACCGGCGGCAAGCTCATCGCCGAAGAACTGGGCATCAAGCTCGATAACATTACGCTACAGGATTTGGGCCGCGCCAAGAGAATCGTGGTCGATAAGGACAATACGACGATCGTGGACGGCGCCGGTAAGAAATCCGAAATTGAAGGCCGCATCAAGCAGATCCGCGCGCAGATCGAGGAAACCACTTCCGATTATGACCGCGAGAAACTTCAGGAGCGACTCGCGAAACTGATCGGCGGCGTCGCGGTCATCAACGTCGGTGCAGCCACTGAAATCGAGATGAAAGAGAAAAAGGCGCGCGTCGAAGACGCACTGCATGCGACCCGCGCGGCGGTCGAAGAAGGTATCGTCCCTGGCGGCGGCGTCGCGCTGCTCCGCTCGGCGGCGGCCCTCGATAAGCTGCGCGTCTCCGAAGACGAGAGGTGGGGCGTCAATATCATCAAGCGTTGCGCTGAAGAGCCGTTGCGCCGCATTGCCATAAACGCCGGTGTAGAAGGGGCCATCGCGCTACAGAAAGTCAAGGAAGGCAAAGGCGCGTTCGGCTTCAACGCCGCCACCGAAGAATACGAAGACCTGTTTAAGGCGGGGGTCATCGATCCCACCAAGGTCGTCAGGACGGCTCTGCAAAATGCAGCCTCGGTTGCCAGCATGCTACTCACTACGGAAGCCATGGTGGCCGAGAAGCCAGAAGATAAATCAGCGATGCCTCCTATGCCTCCCGGGGGCGGAATGGGCGGTATGGGTGGCATGGGCGGAATGGGCGGTATGATGTAAGCATCGCTATCGCCGGCGGAGCCCGTTATGCCCAAGTATTTGGCGCATAACGGGCTTTTCTTTTTCCTGCGGCTTGACACAAGGAGTTTTTCATATTAGGCTTTCGATGTAATTTCCTAGCAAATATCATAACTTATGACTCTTATTCATGTTTGAATCGTTAACCGAGAAACTCGAGCTGACCTTCAAGAAACTCCGGGGTCAGGGAAAAATCAGCGAGCAAAACATCGACGATGCCTTGCGCGATGTCCGTCTTGCGCTGTTGGAAGCCGATGTTCATGTCAACGTCGTCAAAAAGTTTCTCGACTCGGTAAAAGCCCAATCGCTCGGGCAAGATGTACTCCTCAGCCTCACTCCGGAACAGCAGTTTTTGAGAATCGTCCGGGATGAATTGGTTGCGCTGTTGGGCGGCACTTACCAAGAGCTCGACCTCAAAGCCGCCCCGCCCGTCGTGATCATGCTGGTAGGACTGCAAGGGTCCGGTAAGACCACCACACTCGCCAAGCTCGCCCGGCATTTGAAGAAAGACAAGAAACGCAGTCCCTATCTGGTCCCCGCCGATGTCTATCGGCCCGCCGCCATCGAGCAGCTTAAAATTTTGGGCGGCGAACTGGGTCTCCCCGTTTACGACTCTGACCCTAAAATTTCACCCGTGGTGCTTTGCCGGCAAGCACTGGAAGAAGCCAAGAAGCGCTTTCTCGATGTTCTCCTCATCGACACCGCGGGCCGCTTGCATATCGACGAAGAGCTGATGCAAGAGCTAGCCGGCATCAAAGACGCGGTTCGGCCGCATCAGATCCTATTCGTAGCCGACGCCATGACTGGACAAGACGCCGTTAATCAGGCCATGGGCTTCGATGGCAAACTTGGCCTCAGCGGAGTGATTCTCACCAAGCTGGACGGCGACGCCCGCGGCGGCGCTGCTCTTTCCATCCGCGAAATGGTGGGCAAACCGATTCTTTTTTCCGGCGTGGGCGAAAAGCTGGAGGCTTTGGAGCCGTTTTACCCCGACCGCTTGGCATCGAGAATTCTTGGCATGGGCGACGTGCTCTCGTTGATCGATAAAGTGCAGCAAAACGTCGAAGAAAAGGAAGCCGACCGTTTACAAAAGGCCTTTCAAAAACAACAGTTCACCCTGGAGGAGTTCCAGTTACAGTTGCAGCAGATCAAACGCATGGGCTCCATGAGCAGCCTGCTCGAAATGATTCCGGGAGGAAAGAAGCTCGCATCCCAGGTGGACGCGCAACAAGCGGAAAAAGAAGTAAAACGGGTGGAGGCGATCATCAACTCGATGACCCTTCAGGAGCGGCGCAATCCGGCGATCTTGAACGGCAACCGCCGCCGCCGCATCGCCGACGGAAGCGGCACCACCGTCACGGATGTCAATCGGTTGATGAAACAGTTCATGGAAATGAAGAAAATGATGCAAAGGGTAAGCAAGCTGGGAGTGCGATCACTTTTCAGCCGCATGCCGAACCCTTTTCACTAAAAAAGGATAAAACAGAATGAGTGTAACAATTCGTTTAAGCAGACATGGCGCCAAGAAAAGGCCCTTCTATCGCATCGTCGTAAGCGACCGGCGCTTTCCCCGCGATGGCCGCTACATCGAGCAGGTGGGGACTTACGATCCCAGCGCCGCCAGCGGCGGGCTCAAGCTCAATCGCGAAAAAATCGACAGCTGGATCAAGAACGGCGCACAGCCGAGCCAGACCGTCTCCGAGCTGATCAAGAAAGAGAAGAAAGCCAGCTAAATATTCCGAAAGGAGGCCATCTCCTTCATGAGAGATTTAGTCCAATACCTGGCGAAGTCCCTGGTCAACAAGCCGGACGCGGTCGAGGTCAAGGAGACCGAAGGAGACACGGCGTCTGTCCTGGAGTTGAAAGTGGCCAAGGAAGACCTCGGACGGATCATCGGCAAACAAGGCCGAACGGCGAAATCAATTCGTACGATCCTGAATGCCGCGGCTTCGAGAACCAATCGCAAGGTCGTTCTCGAAATCGTTGAAGAAAGTTAAGCGTTCTTCTCCTACCAAACCCGTGTCTGAGCGGCTGGTTCCCGTTGGGAAAATCGTCACGACCCACGGTCTTGAAGGGTGGTTAAAACTAAACCCCTTCAACCCGGAAACCACCGCGTTCGATTCAATCCGAGAAGTTTACCTCGAGCACGATGGCGCACGGTTGTCGCACCGGCTTGAGGCATACCGGCCCCACAACCGGCAGATTCTCGTCAAGCTTCATAGCGTCGATTGTATCGATGCGGCTAAACTTTTGGTTGGCGCAACGCTTTGCGTGGCCGAAGATTCTCTGCCTGTTTTAAAGCCTGGCCAGTATTATCACTTTCAGGCTATCGGTCTCGAAGTCTTCGACATGCGGGGAAATCGGCTCGGAACGGTGACCGGGACCTGGTCCGCTGGAGGCGGAGAAATCTACGTCGTCGCCGGGGGCGGCAAGGAATACCTGATCCCGGCGGTTAAGGAGATCGTCGAGAATATCGACTTCGATGCCGGGATAATGTTAATTAACCCGCCGGAAGGGCTATTGAACCTTTAGC
>DASWHT010000404.1:0-10302 GCA_036398075.1 Binatia bacterium
CTTGTGGAGGATTTAACCGACCGGGTGGCTCTGGCGCTTTGGGAATTTGCCGGTCATCCCGATGCTACAGCCCTAAAAGGACTTCTCCCGTCAGCCCTGACTCACGAAGAACTAGCTGCGGTGGTCGGCGCTTCGCGACCACGCGTATCGATTGCACTCAAGCAATTGGAGAACAAAGGGTTTTTTGTGCGCGACAACAACCAGATCAGGGTGCAAACGAAACCTCTGCGCGATTATTTGCAGCGAAAGTACGAATACCTGCTTTAAGCTGATTCACAAAGCTGCCCGCCGCATGTCTTGCGCGCCTATCCCGGCTATTTCTTTTTATAGCCTGACTGGAAATTTCCAGATTTGCCAATCTCATTAGCAAAAATAGGAACCCTTCGATTTTTCTATTCAAATAACGCTGGCACGTTGTTGTTAACCTACGGCTTCGGCAAGCGAATTGGAATGAGAAATTGAACGGTGCCAATAACGGACGATGGTATGCCCTTTGCTCCACTGTAATAAAGAAGGACGCAAACCATCATAACGGTGGCAGTAGCCGGAGGTGTTTATGGCAACCGAAACCGAGATCTTCTATTTTGTGCTTCTCACGCTGCTGACGCTGATCATCCATTTGATCCTTTCGGGGAAACACCGTCGAGACGACAAGCATTCTCACCCGTAGCGCAGCATCGAAATAACGAGTTCTAGAGCGCTCCGCCGCTCTCGATCCCAACACAGCGAAACCGCCACGAATGACCCGCCACGACCAGCGTGGCTGGGGTCGAATGAGACTCACGCGCAGCGTTACCCGTTTTCCTGCCGCCGCAAAATCTAGCTGGTTACTTTCCCATGAGTGAAAACAATTGTCGGTCGAGGGACAGGGAGTATTTGTTTTTAGAGCATTTTCCTCGCTGAGGGTTAGTGGCACAACTCGTGCACTTTATCCTTGGTGAGGAAGGTTTTGACGCCCCGATGACTGGTCGAGCAGCCATTCGCTGGCGCGAGCAAGCAGGAGCCATCACCATGCCCACTTATGAATTTCACTGTGAGAGATGCCACAAGATCTTTGATGTCGTCTGGTCGCTCTCGGAATACGACAAACGCATCAAAGAAAAGCACAAGTGCCCAGCGTGCGGCAGTACAAGAGTGGTCAAAACTCTCTCTGTGGTTCAAGTGAAAACATCAAAAAAGAGCTAGAGACCCCTGCTTGGAGGAAATCTGCCAGATGGCGACTCATATTTGAGCCGAGGAGGTGAGTATGCTGGTCGCAAACCGCATGACCAAGGAACCCGTAACCGCGGAGTCGGTTGATTTGCTGATCCGTGCCTCGCACAAAATGCAAGCGGGCGGTTTCCGCCGGCTTCCAGTCGTCGCCGACGGCAATCTCGTCGGCATTATTACCGAACGGGACCTGCGCGAGCATCGCGGCCACCTGGAGCACACGAAGATCAATGGCGTCATGAGCGGAAACCCCCTGACAGTCTCCCCGGGAACAACGTTGGAGGAAGCGGCGCAAATCATGCTGGAACGGCAAATCGGCGGCTTGCCGGTGGTCAATGAAGGGCGCCTGGTGGGCATCATTACGGCCAGCGACGTGCTGAACGCTTTCCTCGACGTCATGGGCGCATCGAGAGGCGGCAGTACACGAATCGACTTCGTTCTCGAGGGAGAAGAACATGGACTCACCGAAGCCTCGCGAATTATCGCCCGCGAAGGCGGCGAGGTTTTGGGCGTCGGCACCTACAGAGAAAAACTGAGTGAAAATCCGATCTGTTACCTGCGGCTCATTTCCGGCAACGCTGATAAGATCGCCCGAGCGCTACGCGTAAGCGGATATGACGTCTTGGGCGTGCGCCGCATCGGTGGCGAGGCGAAGTGAATTGGTCAGAGTCTTATCGTTTCGACATCGATTCTGAAAAGCATCTGGCGATTGTCCCGGGCGCGACCCATTTGTTTGAGGAGCCGGGAACCCTCCAAAAAGTAGCCCGTTTGGCTAGCCGCTGGTTTCGCCGCTGCCTCGGGCGAAAAAGAGAAGTCTAGCAGCCATTCCGGTGAACGGAATCCAGCCGGGTCGCACTCGTGAGACGGGGCATCACGAGAACGCGAGAAACCGCCGATCGTTTCGGTTGCCATCGACGACTTTCTTCACGGCGTCAGTCATTAGCCGAGCGGCTCCCATGGCAGTAGACACACGCTCCGGTCACGGAACTGGCGAGCAGGAAATTCGGCGGATCACGGCGAATCGAATCGCCGGCCAACTTGATATCGCGCAGGAAATTCGAACGATTCGCGTCAATCAGTGGATGGTTGGACGGCCAACCGGTTCGATTCAACTCAATCGCGGATCGCTCCAGGCCATCGAGGTGCTTGAGAATTTCTTTACGATGCGACTCCGGCGTCCCGGATGCTATCATCAACCGGTTAAGTTCTCGCGAGTGGTAAGCCATTCGCCACATCGTCGAGCGCAGCTGCTCGGCGCTGATGTAGTGAAACCCCGGCGGATAAGTATACTGGCGCACCCATCCGGCAAAATCCGCGCAGCCCAGAACCTGGAGCAAGAGCGAGACGAGAATCATCGAAGATGCTTTGGTTTTCATAATATTGGCCGAAGCTGGGCGAAAGCCCGAGAAACCCGCGCCACCAATCCGCCCAGCGTTTCTCGACAAACACGGAAAACTCTCCTTACAGAATTTGGTTTTCTACTAGGACAATGAAGCAAAGCCTAAGCCACTGGGGAAATTAGACAGACAGTCAATAAACGAAACCGCTTCGCGGGCGGGGTTTTGACCCCGCCCTTGACCAAAGGGGATGCTCGCCCCCTTTGGAAACCCCATAATGTTGTTCCCGCCTCAAGAGGCGGGTTTACATAGAATCAAGGCCTTCTTTTGCGATGAAATACATCGTGATCATTCTCAGGTTCGCAAATCGCCCGGCGTCGTTCTCGCAGAATTGGCAAAATTTCAAAGAAGAAAGCGCTCGCAGACGCAATAATTCAGTCCCCATTGATCGCGCTCAGACGACTTTCAATGCTAGACTGAAAAAATGGTGATCACCGACACCCGACAAACGTCAAACCCGGCGCCGTGCATTCAATGTGGCATTTGCTACGTGATCTTTGCCTACGACGCCGCGCGATCGATTAATCTCGACGTCGCCGACCACCGAGTCCAAGAGACCACCGAGCGGCCGACCATTGCGCACAAACGGCGTACGCCCAGTTATTTCGAATTTCAGCCACCACCGCTGCGAATGAGCCAGGAAACCGAGGCATTGAGCATTGGCAAATTCGTGACTCGCTCAAGCGTCGAGCTGATGATTTATGACTTTGGCGCCGTTGCAGTCATCTACGCTTTGCCGATTGAAGGACCTTTTGAAGATCTTCTCGCCATCAGCGAAGAACTGTACGACAACGAGGTATTGCTCGCTAATTCGCGGCTACGCGTCGATGAATTCTTGAAAGTCATCGGCGACGCCGCGAACCAGGCTCATGCCGCCGCAGTCGTCGAGGACTACGTGATTTTCCACGTAAAAAGCTTCGCCCAACCTTTCGATCCGAATCTATTCTGCGCGCATCATGCTCGCGAGATCGCGCAAATTCTCCGCGCGGAGCGGCAAACGCTCTCGGAGCAGGAAGTCGAGGACGCGCTGGCGGTGCGCGTCTCCTACGGGACCCAAGATGTCACAATCGTGGATTGGAACGCCGCGCTGTTGATTGACCGCGAAGGCGACGATGTCCGCGCGGTATTGGAATTTGCCAACGTGGAATTGTTGGAGATGCGCTACGTCGATCAGAAACTCGATCGCGCCCTGGACCAGGCCTATGAACAAATATCGAGGCGCGCGACCGGCCTGCCGCGCATGCTCGGCTACTCCGGCGCCGATCTGCGCCGGGTGGCCGAGCTGCAAGTCGACAACGCCGCGCTGTTCGAGGGGGTTAACAATACTTTGAAACTGCTCGGCGACCAGTACCTGGCGCGCGTCTATCGCTTGGTCAATCGCCGTTTTCACCTCGGTGATTGGGACGCGAGTATTCTGCGCAAGCTCGATACGCTGGAAAGCATCTACGAAAAAATCTCCGACCAGGCGTCAAACCGGCGCATGGAAATCTTGGAATGGGTGATTATCTTTTTGATCGCCTTTTCAATCGCGCTCGAATTCATTCATTAGCTGAAAAGTTCTAGGCGCAGTTTTGAACTCTTGCGCCATGGCTTCGCTTATTACCAGCGGGTCAAGTCTGCGCAGGCACTGCGAGCACGGGGCAATGGGCGCCGCGCAGCACCCGCTCCGTCGTGCTGCCGCGTAACGCGTCCAAAAAGTCAATATGACCTTGGGTTGCAAGCACCATGAGATCGGGACGGCAGTTCGCCTCAGCTTTGAGGATTTCGTCCACGACCTCACCTTGTCCTACGATCGTTTCAAATGACCATCCGCGGCCCAAAGGCAAGTCAATGACGGGCGCCTTCCTGTTGTTGGTTGCGATGTGAATTAGGCGGAATTCTCCTGCCACGCAGTTCAGGCCCCGCGCCAAAAGCAAAGCTTTATCGAGCGCCGCTTGCGGATCCGGATCATGATCAACTGGAACGAGAATTTTCTTAAGCGCGACTGATCCGTCGTTGGGCGAAACAAATCCTCTTCCTTCATGAGGAATAAACAGCGTCATCGCTCCTGACCGGCGCGCGATCGGTTCTGCAACCGCATTATGCAACCAGCGATCAAGGCCTTCCCTCTGGTGCGTAGCCAGTACGATTAAATCAGGCGGAAATCTACGGAAATGTCGCAGCATGCTTTCGACAGGATCGGCGCTTGACGTTAGAATCTTTCTTATACGAAGGCCGGCTTTGGCGACTTCTTCCTGCCGAACACCGTTAGGCAAGATGCTCCAGCGCGCCAAAGTGGCTCGCACTGCTGGGAAATCAAGCCAGTATGCTTTCTCTGGTTTGAGATGTGCTTGCACGTGCATGATATCGAGCTTCGCCTTCGACTGCTGCGCGATTTTAAGCGCATGACCGAAGGCCACTTCGCTAGCCGTGGAGAAATCCGACGGATGGAAGATGACAAAATTTCGACCAACCTGGTTTTTAGTTGAAGATATCATTTACTCTAGATTCCTATCTATTAAGTCCCGACTTGCCGTGGAAAAATCCGCTAGTCACGACCGTGTAAAGCAATAGGCAAAGGTCATGCCGAAAAAAGGGCTGCGTGCGCGGCAATCTATTCCGTCATATTTCGTTGACTCACTATTTGAGTCGGAGGCATCCAGTGACAAACCCCTCAGTTTCCTTCTTGAATGAGGTAATGATCTTGGATATGCGCTAGTATTTCGGCGCGGTCGGGTGCCGCACCCGCGGGCATTGCCCGCTCGAGCTTCCGTAGTCCTCTGGCCAGCTGTTGATCGCCCATCACTTCGCTCACCCAGCGGGAGAAGTCGCCGGCGCCTAGATGGCGGCGTATCGAAGATAACGGAACTGTCCGTATCGCTTGATAAAATTCGTTCATGTTATGGACTGTCAAAGGGTTGCCGCCGTTTAGAAATCGAAACGCCTTGTTCTCAGGCAAGCGGGTGTCGGCGTACTTGCGCGCATGGTGGGCATGGCGGGTGACCCGTTCCCCGGGGACAAATACCTGCCAAGCGTTAGACGAGAGATTCGCCATAAACAGTCCAGCCCGCGGCGGTTCGAGAGCATCGAGCGCAGTATGCGCCGCCAAGCCGAGCGCCGGGTGAGCCTGGAGAACTTTGGTTGCGAAGTAACGTTCTTCTTCGATTTTGGTGCTGGTGAAAATATGCGCGCCCACGGCGTTGAAAGCTTCACTTGCGAGCAAGCTCGGCCGATAGGTCACCAGGCAGAAACTGCCGGTTGGGCTGTTCAAATACTTTAAACATGGGCTTTGCGGTCCAAAAAAGTAATGCGCCTCATCGATCACCAGCCAATGGGGAATTCCGCCAGCATCGCGTGTAGCTTCGAGAGCGGCCATCAGCTGGTTGACATAGTTGAGCTGTTCCGCCGGCGACAGCATTGCAAGAGTGAAAACGACGCTGAGCGGGTCGTTGCTCGACAGCCGGGCAGCCGCCTGCGGCGACGGCAATGCAAGTTCATGCCCGAACGTGATGATTTTGCAACGTTGTGCCATCTGCGCATAGTCACCTTCTGGGTCGACGATACAGATCCGGTAACCTTGCTGAATTAGCCGCTCAACCAAAAGACCGGCAATCCAAGACTTTCCCGAGCGTGGGTCGCCGCTGATGACCAAATTGCAGCCGGAGCCTGGTAGCGTAACCGCGGTTCCCGCGGCGTTGCTGCCTATCGTCACGGCGCGGCGACGCGGCGTGGGAACGACGCCGCGTCGTTCAATCAGTCGGCGGATGTAAAGCGCCACACCGGCGCCACCAGGCTGAGAGATCGAGTCATCGGCCAAGGCTGACAGCGCAGGTACGGAACCCCGGGCGGCCACGCCGACTTCGGCGCTGCTCAGCATCGGAATATCGTTTTCAGCGTCACCGAACGCGATCAAATTACGTTCGGAGCGGCCCAGCTCTTCAAGTGCGCGCCGGACCCCGACCGCTTTGTTGATCCCGCTGGGCAGAAGCATCAGCGCAGCGCGATTGAAAATCAGCTGACCGTCCACGCCGATTCGCCGAATCAATTCGAGGAGCTCGCCGGCATGTTGTTCCCACGTGCCGACGATCACAGAGCCGGTATGAAACGGCACGCCTTGGGCGCGCAACTCGCCGAGAAAATGCTCCGACGGCGGTTCGCCGATCTGCATCGTTCGGCCAAGACCACAGAGGTGAATAATCGCACCGTTCTCAGCCACGACACCATCGAAAGGCGATAACTCTTCGCACGCCCGTTGGACGTCCTCCAAAACCCTCCCGGTGACCAACAAAGTAACGATCCCTAGCTCCCGCGCCGCTGCCAGTGCGGCGTACAGCTCGGGCGCGGGGTGACCGTCAACGGCTCCAGTACCGTCGAAGTCACAGGCAATTACGCGGCAATACATCGGCGCTGTTCTCAATCCGATTCAGGCCGCTCTTTTCTTGCGTTCGTTTACCAGGCAAACGACCCGCGGATTGACCAAGGTTGCGAAGTCCTGGTATCTCAGTCTGACTGTCTGCACGTGATTACCGGCGTTGAAGTAGATATATTCATCTCTCGTCAGCGCTGGATCGACGAACACCTTGAGTCCGAAAAGATTCCCGAACGGCGGCATCGCGCCAATCTCACATTCTGGGAAACGAGAGGTAAATTCATCCTCCGTTGCCAGCCGCGCTCGGCTCGCACCCAAGCTTGCTCTAACCGTATCCGGGTTAATCTTGTGGTTGCCGGCAATCACTCCCATGACAAGCTCGTCGTCGACTTCGAGCATGACCACCTTTGCCATCTCATTGCCAGAAAAATGTTGCTTCGCGGCAATCTCCTGCGCCGTGTAGGCGAGCGCATGGTTGAAGACCTCGTAGGGCACTTTCGCCTCGTCGAGCACTGTTTTTAGTTTCTTGAGAATCGGCATGTCGGCCTCCCTTCTCTTCTTCGGTGCTGGTTCGGTTTCCTTCGCCACGTAATCAAATGCTGTTGATCACCCCAACGGTTGTTTCATGGGCCATCTGTTAGCGTTACAAAAATCATGCCCGCGACCGGCGCAGACCTTGGGGTAAATTTCTCTTTGTAAGGCGGAGATATCCGCGATCTTTGCCGACATACCTCTGCGTCGAATCTTCAAGGATAGGAATAATTCTGCCGCCATTTGTCACCTGTGGGAAGACGTTTTTGGCGGCCCTCGGGCCGGCGCCGAATGTCTCGCGAAATCAACTCGTTTTTACGCCGTCACTCCGCTGGCTCTGGCACGTCTCTTGCCGACTTAAGAGGGAGTGATGAGAGCAGCCCGGGTGCGCATCGATAACAACGAGAGGAAATGAATCATGAAAATTCCCTTGCAGATCACTTTTCGTAATATGCCTCCGTCGGAGGCGATCGAAAACAACGTCCGAGAGAAGGCGGCCAAACTCGATTCGCTTTATGATGGGATCATGAGCTGCCGAATCATCATTGAAGCGCCACACCGCCACCACCACAAGGGGAAGGCCTACCAAGTCAGTATCGATATGACCGTTCCGGGCGGCGAGATCGTGGTCAATCGCGCGCCCAAACGATTGGACGCCGCCAAGACGCCACGGCCGGAGGAGTTAGAAGATCTGACCGAAAGCCACGAGCCGAGCAAGCATGGGGCGCATGAAGATCTGTACGTTGCCATCCGCGACGCTTTCAACGCCGCCGCACGAAAGTTGCAGGACCATGCGCGGCGCCAACGGGGAAAAGTAAAGCTCCATGAGCCCGCGGCTGTAGCCCGAGTCATAAGACTCTTCCCCATCGAGGACTATGGATTTCTCCAGACACCGGACGGGCGGGAAGTTTACTTTCATAAAAACAGCGTTCTCGCACATGGCTTCGATCGCTTAGAAGTCGGCACTGAGGTTTTTTTCGCCGAAGAACCCGGAGAAAAAGGGCCGCACGCAAGCAGGGTGCGGGTCATCCGCAGACAATCGCCGGCAAAATAGGTGCACCCGATGTTCGATGAAGTATTGGTTTGCCTCGACGGCTCATCGCTGGCGGAATCGATTCTGCCATTGGCGCGCGCAATCACCGCTGCCAAAGGTGGCAAGCTCACGCTGCTAAGAATAGTCCGAGATTCGGCTGACCTTTCGGCGGAAGAGGATTACCTGCGCGACTGCGCCCGCCGATACAGCGCTGGGCTACGCTTTGTTGTCTCGACCGATCCAGCCAGTGCGATCCGCGCGGAACTCGAAAGAACGCCGCGCGCCATCGCCGCGCTCACCACCCATGGTCGCACCGCGTGGGTAGAAGCGATTCTCGGCAGCGTCGCACTGCGAGTGCTTCGCGAATCCAAACAGCCAGTGGTCCTCTTTCGACCGCTCGGCGAGCGCAGTAAGCCTCCCAAAAAAATCTCTACCGTCGCGGTCGCCCTGGACGCCACGGAATTCTCCGAGCAGATTCTCCCGTACGCCGTCAGCGCCGCGCGGTCGCTTTCCGCCCGGCTGTTGTTGATTCAAGCGCTGCCGCTTAACCCTCCGATTTTACCAGGTCCGGACCAAGAAACGGTCGTCATGCTGGAATCGTCCTATCTTCATCGAAAAGCCTCTGCGATAAAGCAGGCACACGGCATTGATGCTGACTGGGAAGTTCTACACGGCGTTCCGCCCGATGCGATTTGCCGCTATCTCAAGGGCATGCCCGATACTCTGCTAGCAATGACCACGCACGCGCGCAGCGCTGTAGAGCGGACCGTGCTCGGCAGCGTGGCGGGTTACTGCGTGCGTCACGCGGGTGTGCCACTACTCCTCTATTGGCCGCATTCCATCATATTCAACAAACTTGGTTCGGGGTAATCCGCTCAACGTGCCCGAAGCGCCTCACGAGTTGGAACGGCATCATGGGCGCGTTACGGCAGGCAGTGCGACAATCATGCCGCCTGCCCGGGCGTTCCGTGGCGCGAGCGAGATTTTCCTTCTTCGGCAGCAGCATGCCAGGAAAATCTAGAACGCTTGCGTGGCGTTGTTCCCAAGCTTGCAAGGACTTTCATAGCGCCTTCTCACTGTTGAGAAAGGACGTTATCGAGAGCCCATGAATCCCACAAAGAAATCGGCCTTTTCTGTGGCATACCCATTGCGTTTACAACTTCATCAAATGTTCCGGCGTGGAATAAATCGTCGCAATTCACCCTGCTGGGTGCAAGCTATTGAGGGGAAACTACGCCGATGGCAAAAAAACAAAATGACTTGATATCGTTCCCCATGCATCTCTCGCGCGAAGTGGAGCGCTTATTCGATGAGATGATTCATCGACCCTGGGGTTTTTGCCGTGAGATACGAGGTTGGAATCCATCTGTGGATCTCTACGAGACCGATGAGGCGTTCATCCTCGAAGCCGATCTCCCCGGAAGACTTTGCGAGTTTATCTGAAACCGAGCGACGGGATGTTGAAACCCGACAGCAGGAACTAAGCGCTGAAATGGAGCGTGTCGCGCGCAATCAGCAGGAAATCATGCGCGAGATGGAGCAAGACGTTCAGCTAATCGAGCGCCATTTTTGCGAGAGCCTGCTCATCCCCATCATCAAGCGGACGGAGGGACAGTTAAAGAATGAAGAGGTGAACGGCTATCTAGCCGAGGTCAAAGCTCACGTTCTGGATAATCTCGACGACTTCAAAGAAGTTCCGCCGGCCTCGATGCCACCGCCGTTTATGCCGGCTCCAATTGAAGCGGACGTTGCGCAGCGGTCGCATCGAGATGGAAACCTACGAG
>DASWHT010000405.1:0-2733 GCA_036398075.1 Binatia bacterium
TTCCGGACCCAACACTCCAGTACTCCATCACTCCAGTACTCCATTGTTCAGTCACTCCATCACTCCAATGGTTTCACCCGTCTGTTGTGTTTTTTTCGCGCCGTGAATATCAATATCGGTGCGGCGGGCAAGTCGGATTTCAGGCGCCGGCGCCGCTGATGGAAACATTCGAGAGGTGAATCGATGACGCAAGATTATAAAATTATCGACGGCGACGGCCATGTCGTGGAAGACATTGCGAGCATTTGGAAATACATGCCCGCTGACTACGTCGGCAAAAGTTTTTCCGAAGCCCGCGGCAAGAGCCCGTTTCCGCCCATCGATCATTTGCATTCGGCGAACCGCCACTTTACGCCGAAGGGCGCATTTGCCGACGTCGGCCGAGAAGGGTGGGAACTCTTTCTTGAAGACGTGGGCATCGGCACCACGGTGCTCTACACCAGCGCCGGTCTCGCCTTTGGCAAGATCGTCAGCCGCGACTGGGCTATTGAGCTCGCCCGCGCTTACAACAACTGGATCCATGACACCTATGTTTCGAAGAGCCCGCGTTTCAAGGCCATGGGGCTGATTCCGCTGCAAGAGCCGGCGGAGGCAGTCATCGAGCTTCGGCGCATCGTCCGCGATCTTGGTTTTTCCGGCGCGATGTTGCCGTCCACGGGTGTGAACATGCCGCACCTGGGCTCGCAAAAATATTGGCCCATTTACGGTGCAGCGGAACGTCTGGGCTGCGCGATTGCGATCCACGGCGGCGGCCACGAAAATTTATTGATGGATGACATGAGCCCTTACGCCGTAGCCAACGCGTTGGGCCATCCCATGAGCCAGATGATCGGCTTCGCCGGCGTCATCTTCAACGGCATATTCGACAAGTTTCCCGGCTTGCGCATCGGCTTCATGGAAGCCGGTTGCGCCTGGCTGCTCACCTGCATGGAAAGATTCACCGGTTCGTGGGCAAGTCACGTCCAATACGACCCGCGCGATCGCTTTTTACAATTAAAAAAAGGCGAGAAAATTATCGACTATATTTGCCGCCACATCGACGACGGCCGTATCTTCGTCGGCTGCGAAGGCGAAGAGTTGAGCATCGCCGAAGCGGTGCGCATCACCGGCAACAAGCCCTATGTGTTCTCCACCGACTATCCCCACGAAGTCGATGCGCAGACATGCAAGCATGAGCTGCAGGAGCTGCGTGAGAACACGAAACTCACCGAGGATGACAAGAAAGCGATTTTGTATGGCAACTCGCAGCGGTTTTACCGGTTAGCGCAGACGCAATAATGTTTCGAGTTTAAAGTTTCGGGTTTCAGGTTTCCCCTCACCCAACTCGAAACGCGAAACTCGAAACTAGAAACAGGTCAGCAAACTGGATTTAGCATACCGAGTATATGAGGAGTTACGTTATGGCAGAAAAGAAACACAAGATAATCGACGGCGACGGGCATGTTGTCGAAGATCACTCCGCCATCGCCGGACGCATGCCCAAAGCTTATAGTGATCGCTTTGGCTTGGCGCGCGGCGCCTATCCGCCCAACGACCACCTGCACGCCGCCAATGCCCACTATCTGCCGCCGGGGGCCTTCGCCAAGGTGGGCCGCGAGGGCTGGATCCACTTCATGGAGGATGTCGGTTTGACCAGCGCGGTACTGTATCCGACCAATGGATTGTCGTTCGGCCGCGTCGTCAGCGTGGACTGGGCCATCGAGCTCGCCCGCGCCTACAACGACTGGATGCACGACGAGTATCTCAGCAAAAGCTCGCGCTTTCAGGCCTTGGGGCTGATCCCGCTGCAAGAACCGCAGGAGGCCGTGAAAGAGCTGCGCCGCATTGTTAAAGAGCTGGGCTTCTGCGGCGCCATGCTGCCGAGCACCGGAGTCATGGGCGCGCAGAATCATCTCGGCGATGACCGTTACTGGCCGATCTACGAAGAAGCCAACCGTCTCAAATGTTGCCTCGGCATCCACGGCGGCGTGCACGATCATATGGGCCTGGACGACATGACCCCCTATGCGCCGGTTAATGCGCTGGGGCATCCGTTCGGCCAGATGGTCAATTTTGCCGGCATACTGTTCAATGGCGTCTTCGATAAATTTCCGGACGTGCGCTTCGGATTCATGGAAGCGGGTTGCGGTTGGTTCGTCAATTGCCTCGAGCGCTTTGAACGCTCCTGGGGCAGCCACGTGCAGTACGATCCGCGCGGACGATTCCTGAAGCTGCGCGAAAAAGGGTCGATTCCCGACTACATCAAACGCCAGGTCGAAGCAGGCCGCATCTTCGTCGGCGTCGAAGGCGATGAGCTGACACTGCCGTTTGCCGTGAGCGTGGTGGGCAACAAGCCGTTTATTTTTTCGTCGGACTTCCCCCACGAAGTCAACAACGAGACCTGCAAAGCGGAGCTTGCAGAGCTGGACGAAAACAGACGGCTGACCAAAGAAGACAAAGACGCCGTGCGTTATCGCAACGCGGAGCGGTTCTACGGTTTGGCGTCGTAGTAGGATTGAATTAACCACAAAGGGCGCAAAGAAAAGATTGTAGGGGCAGCCCTATGTGGCAGCCCGGAGCGGGTGTCGGAGGGGAGGATTTAACCGCAAAGAGCGCAAAGAACGCAAAGTTTTCTATGAGAAAATCCGAACCCTTCGTGTCCTTCGTGCCTTCGTGCCTTCGTGGTGAGTCCGAAGGCATCTTGCGAGCTTGGCGTCTTAGCGCGTGAATAAGAAGGAGTTGATCATGCTCGCC
>DASWHT010000406.1:0-18648 GCA_036398075.1 Binatia bacterium
TTCTTTCCCATTTCGAACTGCGTACTGATTGCCATCGACAGCGCAATAGCCGACGAGTTCCGGCAATACCGCGATGGGCGAATGAAGAATACGGGTTAGTTTGAGTACGGATGCTGTGACGCGGCTATCCAATCTGCGCGAGTAACTCGTTCTACAATTCTTTCTCGGATTGCAAACCGACGGTCACTGACGGCAACAATGCTCAAGCCGGGAAACGCCCGTATGGTTTGGTGCCAACCGAATCGTTCAAGTTGCTGGGCCACGTTGCTTTCGACCGACGGTGATAAATCCGCCTCGCGACCTAAATTGCACAGCAGCTTATGTAATGCCTCTCGTGCGCACCATATCTCATAGAATGAGGAGACTCGCTCAGCGTTTGACAGCGTTAAGAGCCAGAGATATTCGCTCGGATGAAACATCAATTCGCTGATAGCATCGGTATCACGAGCAGTTTCATTCACTTCGATATCTAGGCCAAGAGTGACATCGCAACTGACCACACAAGCCACCCAGTTACGACTGTGAGACAGGCTGAAATTGGGACTCGCATGTTGCGAACCAGGCAGTACAAGTAGTGGCGCGTTTCCGGGCCGTTCGACAACGTCAAGTTTATCAACCGGCAAACCGGTAAGATTTGAAACTGCGAATCTGAGTAGTGTGCGCCCCAACAAGAACTGCCGCTGGCGTTCACGCCGTAGAAAAGAATCGTAGCGATTGGCCTCGCTGCTGCTGAGCCTTTGGACGAAAAAGGCGAGCGCGTCGTCGCCGACGCGGTTGCCGTCCAGCAACCACAAGATCGCGGTCGGCACTGGACCATTACTAATCCGCGATTTTGACAAACTCGCCCCGTAGCATTACATGGGCTGCTGCGCCAGCGTGACAGCCGGCATAAATCAGTTCTTTCATATTCCTATTTTAATCCTTCGCTCGTTTCGCGGGTCAGTGATTCATCTGCGAGTTTGACGAAGTCGCCTTTAAGCACAACACCGGCGATGATCGCCCCCGCATGACACTCGAACTCGGTGGCGCTCGACATCACGATCCTGTCGTAGTAGCTGACGATATTCACCACGGCATTGGCGCCCAACTGTTGCGCGCGCTTTTCCAACGCGACCATCGCCGACAGAAACGCCCAATTGCACGCCTTTTCATCGGACTTGCCGAAGGCATTGGTTTTCCGATTGGACATATCGCTGCCAAGCTTGCTCAGAATCTTCGGTGTTTCCTGATTGCCGAAATAAAACTTGATCGACCCGTCCAGTTTGTCCTGCGCGTCCTTGACGGCCAAAGCAACGGCAATCGGCAATAGAAGCTTCGTGTTGCGCGCCTCCACGGGCCACGTTAGAGCGAGCGCAAATAGGATACTGATCATTGAACTAATTATTTTTTTCATATTCCATAACTCCTTTGCACCATGGCCGATCAGCGGCGATTATATAACGAGCGATCCGCGCACGGCAACTTAAAATGCCGGTCACTGGACGCCGCAGCGATAACCAAACTCAGAATGACCGCTGCGCGGGCAAGCGTTTTCATTCTTTTCGCCGTTCTAAGACTAACCAGCGGTAAACCCCGTACCACGGACTTACGTCCATGGCTTTGGCGCACTGCCCTTAGCGAGATTTCAGAACACTCATCCCCGCACTCACGTACGGGGCGTTCTGTGGTACAGGGTAAACCTGTAAAAATCGATCATCCGGCGCTAACCGTACTGTCTGAAAATCAGCGACGTGTTGATGCCGCCGAATGCAAAGTTGTTGGACATGACATATTCGCATTGCCGCTCGCGGCCTTCATTGACTATGTAATCGAGGTCAGCGCAGTGCGGATCGACCTTGGTTAGATTGATCGTCGGGGCAAACCAGCCCGCGCGCATCATTTCGATGCTCATCCACGCCTCCAGTGCGCCGCAGGCGCCAAGCGTATGGCCCATGTAGCTTTTCAAAGAGCTGACCGGCACTCGGTTGCCAAACACCCGCGCGGTCGCCTGCGACTCCGCGATGTCGCCATGGTCAGTGCCGGTGCCGTGAGCGTTGATGTAACCGATGGTCGAGGCAGGCAGACCTGCGTCGGCAAGCGCCAGCTCCATGGCGATCTGCATCGTGGCGGCGTTCGGGTGAGTCACGTGGCAGCCGTCGCTGTTGGTGCCGAAGCCGACAACTTCAGCGTAGATAGTCGCGCCGCGCGCGCGGGCATGCTCCAACTCTTCAAGGATAAGCGTGCCGGCGCCTTCGCCTAAAACCAGGCCGTCGCGTTCGGCGTCGAAAGGCCGCGGCGTGGTCTCGGCGGCATCGTTGCGCACGCTGGTAGCAAAGAGAGTATCGAATACCGCGGCTTCGGTGACGCATAACTCTTCAGCGCCACCGGCAATCATCGCCACCTGGCGCCCGAAGCGGATCGTTTCAAATGCATAGCCGATGCCTTGACTCCCGGAGGTACACGCGCTGGACGTGGTAAGGATTCGCCCGGTGACGCCGAGAAAAACGCCGAGATTCACCGGTGCGGTGTGTCCCATCATCTTAATATAAGTGGTAGCGTTGATTCCCCGGGTGCTTTTCTGGTCGATCATCAAACCAAAATCGCAAATCGCTTTCGGTGTGCCCGCCGACGAGCCGTAGGCAATCCCGAGCCGGCCGCTTTTCAATAGCGGATCGTCGATGAGGCCGGCGTCGATCAGCGCCAGCTCGCTCGCGCGTGTCGCCATCAGCGCCACTTTGCCCATGCATCGGGTTGCCTTAGTCGTGTAGCGCTCGGAAAGGGCGAAATCGGCCGCCGGCGCGCCGAGCTGCGTGTTCAGGCCGTCGTAGCCCGACCAGTCCTTCATCTTGGTGACAGCGTTGCGATAGCTGCCCAGACGCGCGCGAATGCTCGGCCAATCGTTGCCGATGGGGCTAATGCCCTTCATCCCAGTGACCACGACCCGATGATTCACGCCATGCCTCCGTTGACGGATATAACCTGTCGCGTAATGTATGCGGCATCCTCCGAGATCAGGAAACTCACCGCCGCCGCCACCTCCTCCGGCTTGCCGATGCGCCGCGCCGGAATAAGCTTTAGGGCTTCATCCACCGGCACGCCGGCGAGCATGTCGGTGTCAATCAAGCCGGGCGCTACGCAGTTTACCGTTATCTCACGCCTAGCCAATTCCAACGCCAGAGCTTTGGTGGCACCGATGATTCCGGCCTTCGCCGCGCTGTAATTGACTTGCCCCCGGTTGCCCGTCAAACCCGCAACTGACGACAAGGTCACAATGCGGCCGGGAGCGCGGCGGCGCACCATCGGCATGATCAAGGGATTCAGCACGTTGTAGAATCCGTCCAGATTGGTTCTCACCACGGTATCCCAATCTTCGCCGGTCATGGCGGGAAAGACATTGTCACGAGCAATCCCTGCGTTGCAAATCACGCCATAGTAGCAGCCATGCTGGGCGATATCGGTCTCCAATATGGCCGCCACCAGAGCACGCTCGCCGACATCGAATTGCAGCACGCGCGCGTTGCGACCGAGGGCGCTGATGGCTTGCGCGACGCGGTCGGCTTCTTCCCGGTGGTTGCGGCAGTGTACCACAATATCGTAACCGTCGCGCGCGAGCCGGAGAGCGATGGCTTTGCCGATTCCCCTGCTCGATCCGGTTACCAACACGCTCTTGTTCACGCCGGACTCCCGTCGAAAAACTTTTCAGCATCGGCGGGCTGATAAACCGTAACGCTGGCGCCGCCGAGCCGCCCGCTCTGGTCGTCGATGGAGCAGTCGAACGAAGCCACGCCGTCGTCAGTTTGCAAGACTCGTCTAGCGCGAACCTTTATCACGCTGCCCAGAGCGAACGTTGGACGAACACATTCGTAACGTCGCGTCCCGAGCAGAAAACCGATTTTGACCGCTTCACCGCGCAAAGCGGCATGGTAACCCGCATAGGCGGCAATCGCCTGGGCGATATACTCCAAGCCGACCCAGGCGCCGACGCCGCTATCGCGATAGAACAGGCTGTCCTGCCGGATGCGCACTTCGGCGCAGACGCTCTCCGCATCTACCGAGATAACGCGGTCGAGCAAAACCATCGGTCCCGAGTGAGGGACTAATGCGCGAATATCAGGCAAGTCCGTCATTCTCTCCCCATTACTAGCGTCGCGTTCGCGCCACCGAAGGCGAACGAGTTGCTTAATGCCCAGCGCAAATGATGTCCCACGCTGCTGCCAGGCTCAGCCAGATTCAACACGGGCAAGGCTGGATCGCATTCGCCATCCCAGAGATGCGGCGGCAACTTGCCCGAAGGGTTATCGTCCTGCATTGACAGCCAGCACAGTCCGGCTTCGATCGCCCCCGCCGCGCCCAAGGCGTGACCCGTAAACGGCTTGGTCGAACTTACCGCGACCCCATCGCCAAACAATGCATATACCAGTCGCGCTTCCATGGCGTCGTTTTGCACCGTAGCCGTGCCGTGCAGGTTCACGTAATCGATCTGCGACGCGGCGACACCGGCGCGTGACAAGGCTTGTTCCATCGCCCGGCGGGCGCCAACTCCGGCTGGATCAGGCGAGGACACGTGATAACCGTCGGACGACTCGCCCCAGCCGCGCAGCGATACGGTGGCCGGTTCGCGGCTCATAAGAAATATTGCCGCGCCCTCGCCTATATTGATGCCATCGCGATTGCGGCTGAGTGGATTGCAGCGCCTTGCGCTAACGGATTCAAGCGCAGTAAAGCCGGCCACCGTGAAAGCACATAAGGTATCGATTCCTCCGGCAATGACCGCGTCGCAGAGGTTCATGAGAATCAATCGCGCCGCGCTGGCTAACGCCTTTGCGCTCGAGGCGCACGCGCTCGAATGAACGTAAACCGGGCCCCTGCTACCGAGCGTCGCCGCCAGGAAAGCCGCGGGCGAGGCCAACTCCTGTTGGCCGTAGTGAAATTGCGCTGGCAGTGCACCCGTCGTTGTGTGCGCGCGCAACGCCGCTTCTCCTTCGGCGATACCGGAAGTGCTGGTGCCGATCACCACGCCTATCCGCGCGGCGCCGAAACGTTCCATCGCGTTCTCTATATCGGGACGCATCTGCTCCAGCGCGGCCAACGCTAATCGATTGTTGCGGCTGCGTTGGCGCAACGGGTACTCATCGAGGGGCGGCAACGACAACCCGGGATCGATCCGCCCAAGCGGCAACCAGCGTCCCGGCGAATACGCGTCTGTGGTCGCTACCCCGCTTTGCGCAAGCACCAAGAGGCGGCGCTTGGTTTCGCCGAGGGTGCTTCCCAAAGGGCTGACCATTCCTAACTGGTTAAGATAAAACATTAGGAACCTGCGGGAACCGAAACGATGATGAGCCGGTATTGATAACGCAGGTTGTTGATTGCGATCCGACCCAACCAACGCGGCTCGCCGCTGTAGTCAATCATCATGACGGGTGTTTCATCTAACCAGAGCGTACGGCGACGACCCATTTCTTCGATGCGCCAACCCGCCGGCAACGCTTGCTTTATGGCGCTGGCGGGCCAGAGGGTGAGCTGCAAATCCTCCAGAACGTCTTCGCCGCGCAACCCCGGCGGCATCGACGGATGGCGCCAGGACTGTAACTCCCGGCCGTCATAGTGCAGCGCGAAAACCCGTTGGCCGAACGTGAGACCTACCAAGTCCAAGCGCTCGGCGTCAACTTCCAACGCGGCATCGACGGTGTCGATGCGACCCTGGCGCTCGACAACGAGCTGTTGGTGCAAACTGATCGAGGCCTCCAGCGCGGCCGGCGCTAGCCTCAAACCCAGCCTCGCCGGTGGTGTTGGAGCTATCGCGCAGCCCGCAAAGCTCAGCGCGCACAAGCCAAGCGCGGCGAGACACCGGCTCAGCTCTGGCAGCATAGTTCCTCCAGGGCCGCCAAACGGCGGTGGGTTTCGCGCACGTAGGGATTGCTTCGGTCCCAGGCATAACCCGCCAATACCGCTGCGATCATCCGGCGAATGTCCGCCGGTTGCCGGGGATGAAAAATGATCCGCTGGAAACCGCCACGATACCAGGATTCGACGAACGCGCGGAAAGTGTCGATCCCTTGTTTGAGCGGCATGGCGAACTCGCGCTGCCAGTCGACATCTCCACCGGTGATCTGGCGCGGCAGGAGGGCTGCGGCAAGGCTCGCCGATTTGAAAGCAATTGTAACACCGGAAGAAAAAATCGGATCGAGGAATTCGCCGGCGTTGCCGAGCAGCGCGTAGCCCCGGCCGCACGGCGATTTTACGTTGCTCGCGTAGCCGACGAGCCGGCGCGCGGGAGTATCCCAGCGCGCCCGGGCGAGCAAACGATTAAGCCACCGATCTTCCGCAACCAAACTCTGGAGCTGGGCCGTTTCACTGCCTTCATAATGCGCGAGAAATTCCCGTTCCGCCACCACGCCCAGGGAACAGCGCCCGTTGCTGAACGGAATCAGCCAATACCAGACATCGCAGTTTTCCTGGTGCACGGTGACGCGAATTTTGTTGCGGTCAAAATCCGGCTCCGGGATATGATCTTCAATGTGAGTGAAAAGCGCCCCGCGCACCGGAAAGTTCGACGGCTTGTCCAACTGAAGCAGGCGCGGCAGCACCCGACCGAAACCACTAGCGTCGAGGATAAACCCGGCTTCGACGGCATACTCCTCGCCCTCGGAGCTTCTCACCGTAACGCGTGGACAAGCGCCCTTGAGATCTACAGCCAGCACTTCGTGCCGGTAACGTACTTCGACTCCCTGCCGCTCGGCTTCCAGCGCCAATATATGATCGAAGCGGGCGCGCGCCACCTGGTAGGTGGTGCTCCAACCGTCGGAATACTTGTCGCTAAAATCGAACTCAGTGTACTGTTCGCCGCGCGCGAAAGCGGCGCCGTTCTTTATTTGAAAACCGGCGTCGTCCACTGCCTTGAGCATGCCGGCCTGTTCGAGATACTCCATGCTTTGCGGCAGTAAGCTTTCGCCGATGCTAAAACGCGGAAATTGTTCCCGTTCAAGCACCAAGACCTGTATTCCTTGCCGCTGCAGCAGCGCGGCGGCGAGGGATCCCGCGGGTCCGGCGCCGATGATTAAGACTTCCACTCGCATTTTAGTCTGTGACGATCCGTCATTCGAAGAAGTGTTTGATCAAGGTTCATATTCCAGACATTAGTTCATCGCTTTGTCCCTTGCGAAAACACGGCACGAGCAAGGTCACGGCGGCAATGCCGATGGCCATGGTCAAGCCGAACGCTTGCAATGGTGGTGTCCGGCTTAAACCCAGCAAGCCGAAAGAAAGCATCGTGCTCAGCGCCGACAGGCCGGCAGCGAGCCAAGCAGCGTCATCGTGCTGGCTGTTCGGCTCCTGGAAAAAAATACCGTAATCGACACCGATACCGAGTAGCAACATGAGTCCCAACACGTGAAATAATTGGAGCCCCTGGCCCGCGATCCCTAATAGGGTAAGGGTCACGATCGTGGCCAAAACCGTGGGCGCCAATACCCGCCAACTGTCTTGGCGATAACGAAAATAAAGGAGTCCATAGACCGCGAGGTAGGAAAAGAGCAGCACCCAGCTCATATAACGCCGGTAAGCGCCGAGAATCGCGGAGATCTCGCCCACCTTGTCCACCCAGCGCACGCCTTCGATTTCGGCGCCCGCCCGCTCGAGTGCCGGCAAGCTGTCCTTCGTCACGCCGCGCAAAGCGACAATCGCCGCATACCCGTCGTTAGTTACTTTTCCTATCCAGAGGTAGCGCCAGGGTTCGCTGGCGGGTGTTTTAAGAAAATCCTCGGGAACTATTGTAGCCGACGCGCCCAGCAATCGAGCGCGAGTCGCCGTAATCCAACCACGGTCTTCACCAAGCCTTTCCGCCAGCGTAGCCAGCGCGCCGTTCTCTTCTAAAACCGATTGTCCGATCAATTCGCGCCGCGCTGCTTGAAGCCGCGCGGAAGGGACCCAGTTTGAAATCGCGTGGTAGCCGCCGATCTGGCGATTGTCGATCAACCGGTCGAGCCGCTGCTTGAGCATTTCTTCGCGCTGCAGCACGGTTTCGGCCGTGGCGCCGCGCAGCAAGTAGAATTGCCCGGGTACCGGTAGGTCGAGCAGCTTGTTGATCTTGAGTTGATCATCGATCAAATTTCTTGGCGAATTTTGCAGCGAACGAATGTCGTCTTGAATATCTAGACGCAGCCAACCCAATACCGCCAAACCGGCAAACGACGCGACCGGCAAAAATGACCGTCGATGGTAATGAAGCTCCTCGGAGCAAAGCTCCGAGGTATCTTTGCGAAATTCTCCGAAGCCCTTCCACCCTCCTTCGCCAAGGCTACGGAGGGTTCTCCTCACCTTCATCCTCGCAGCAAGCCGCGAGGTATTCGGCGAAGGAGAATAAAATAACGGCCAGCGCGTTAACCAGCGGCCGTACCGGTTCAGCAAGCTCTGATTTCTGAGGGTGCTTGCGTGAACTAGGGTCGGAAACCAGAAGACTACCGTCAGCCAGGCGAATATCAATCCGACGATCGAAAAAACCGCCATCTGGTGCAAGCCAGGGAACGGCGTCAGCACTAATCCCATGTATCCAATCACGGAGGTCGCTAACGTCAGCAGCAATGCCGGTAGGATACGTCGAAGCAATTGCCACGAACCGAGCCGATCATTCGCGCCGGAGCGTTTGCAGAGAAAGTAAATCCCGTAGTCTTCCGCCACGCCGATGAGGCTGGCGCCAAAAACCAACGTGATTATGTGTATTCCGTTAAACAGCAGCGAAGAGATGGAGAGCGCGCCAAGGAAACCGATGACGATGCTGAGCGAAATTAGGACGATGGGCTTGAACGAGCGAAACGTAACCCAGGTTAGAAGGACGATACCAGCGAGCGAGCCGATGCTGATGATGGATATTTCCAGGTGCGCTTGCTGACCCGCAGCGGCGGCGTGCAAGATCACTCCAGCTTGTATCAGCTCCGCTTTTGGTACGACCCTGTACGCGGCCTGCCGGGCTTGTTCCAGCAAAGAGATCACCGCCTGTTGGCCGGCCACTGAAAACACCGGGACCTGCAAGGCGAATGGCAATACGATATAGTCACGTTGTCCGTCGCTTACGAATAGCCGTCCCTGCCGCGGGCGCACCGGCGTTTCCTGGGCGCGGGCTTGAATCCAGTTGGCGAACAAACCGAACGGATCATCCTGCCACGCGGTTAATCTTGGCCCGGTAAACGGACTATATAACTTCGCCAAGGCGACGTCGGTCCAAAACTGTTGAGGTCGACTGTGCAAGCTTGCTTCGTCCTGGGGCGTCATGAGGGTAAGCCTTCGCCCCTCAAACGACGCCAGCCAGTCTGTCCCGGTTTGATCCGTGATCCGGCCCGCGCTTTGGATCAGGTTGCCGTGCGGCGTTAAAACTTCACTGTAGGCATCCGCGGCGCGGCGCGCGTCGGCCCCATCGGCCGCGCCGATCAGCACAATGAGTCTTTGCTGGGTGGCATCAACCATGTGGGTGAACGCGCGCTGCAAAGCAGGATCGCGTTGCTCCAGCGGCAAAAGCGCCAGTATGTCGGTGTCGGCGGTGAGCCGTTGACCCCACCATAGATAGGCGTTGTGGGCCACGACGGAGGCTACGACCACTGCCCATAGCCATGGAAAGAATTTTCCCAGGCTCAAAATAACGCCGCCTCGTCGCTGCTCATGGCGTCGTCGCCGGTTTGAATGGCGGACAAGACGATGCGCGTTCGATCGCCGCTTGCCTCGTCGATGGCGATGTTCGTAACGTAGGCGCCGCCGTCCAGCGAGATGGCGCCGATGGCTTTGGCCAAGCCCGGTTCGCGCGCTTTGAGCGTGACGCTCCAGCTACCTTTGTTAACCTTGCCTTCCACTGCAAAATGTTTCTCCAGTTGACCTAGATCGCCCGCCAGTAACGAAAATAACACGCTATTCATTAACCGCACCGTCGGTTCTTGTTTGGCGTTGAGGCGCATTGTCACCCGCTCGCCCTGCATTTGAATGATCTCATCGCGAGTAAGCCGCACCGTATTGGGAAAGGGCTGCAAATTGCGCCACAACACTCCCTTGCCGGCGACGACGCAGAAACGGCCGCTGGAGAGCAATGGTTTTTTCAAACCGGCCAACTGTTTGGTTTGATCGAAACGCCCGCAGAGAATTTTGGGCTTGGCGAGCAGCGCCTGAATTTTTTCCACCTGGGCCGCCCCTGTGCGCGGCAGCACGCCCAGGCTCAATAGAATCAGCAAGCACGCAAGCCAGTGGCGCCTCATGATGGCTCGACTCCCAATTTTTCAAACAGCACCGGCGGCGAGACATAGCACATTTCGCCGGTGGCAATCTGCACCGCGACTTGCGTGGTCGTGGCGCGGCTCAGCCGGCGGCCCGAGACCGCATCGGAGATCAGGTAGGCGATTTTCAGCCGGTTCTCCCACTCGATGATCTCGGCGCGCAGCTTGAGCCGTTGGGTGAAAGCTGCGGGCGCGATGTAGCGCAAGTGTAGATCGATCACCGGCCACACGTAACCCGATGCCTTCATCTGCGCGTAATTGTAGTCAATGGCGTCGAGCAAGACGCCGCGGACGATTTCCAGGTATTTGACATAGTGACCATGCCAAACGATTTCCATTGGATCGAGATCGAAGAACTGCACCTGCGTTTCGCTCTCGGCAAACCAGCGGCTCGGCGCTCTATTCATAGAGTTTCCAGGCGCGGGCGCGCATGCGCTCCAGTAGCAGCCGTAGATCCGGCTCCAGGCGGCGGTCTTCTTCGACGACCGCGACGTCGGCGCCGAGTGCATCCAACATCTCTCTAAGCCGAGTGCCGGGAGTTCGTGATGGATTCAATCTGGCGCGCCACCAGGCGGCCTGGCGCACCGTGATCAGTAACGCCGCGGAGACTTGCTCGGTCAATTCCAAAATGCGCAAGCAATCCCGCGCGGCGATGGTGCCCATGCTGACTTTGTCCTGATTGTGGCACTCGGTGGAGCGCGAGAACACCGAGGCCGGCATCGTCAGCTTGAGCGCTTCGGCGGTCCACGCCGAAGCGCTGATTTGCAGGGCCTTGAGCCCGTGATTGATCGCGGCGCGGGGACCTTCCACGCCGGACAGGTTAGCCGGTAGTCCGTTACTATATCGGGCATCCACCAGAAGGGCCATTTGCCGGTCGAGCAGATCGGCCAAATTGGCGACGGCATTCTTCATGCTGTCCATGGCAAACGCAATATGACCGCCGTAGAAGTGGCCGCCGTGCAGCACGCGCTCGCCGGCGCCGTCGATGATCGGATTGTCATTGGCGCTGTTGAGCTCGTTTTCAATGTAGTCGCAGAACCACGGTAAGGCATCCACGAGCACGCCGATGACGTGGGGCGCGCAACGGATCGAATAACGGTCCTGCAACCGCTTGCCATCCAGCGCGGACTCGCTGCTCGGCAAGTCTGCGCGCAGCCATGCGGCGACCCGCTGCTGGCCGGGGTGGGGCTTTAGGGCGAAGAGGGTGGCATCGAAATGTTCGGCGTTGCCGTCCAGGGCAAACGAGGCCAGCGCGGTGATCCGCGTCACCAGACGGGCGAGATACTCGGCGCGCGAGTAGGCCAGGCATGCTAAACCGGTCATCACCGCCGTGCCGTTCATGATCGCGAGCGCTTCCTTGGGGCGCAGCCGCAGCGCGGTGATTCCAGCCCTCTCCAACACCGGCGCCGCCGCCACAATTTCGCCATCGCGCCAGACTTCACCTTCGCCGCAGATCACTGCGGCAAGGTAGGACAGCGGCGTAAGATCACCGCTGGCGCCCACGGATCCTTCGCTGGGAATAGCCGGTAATATATCGTGCCGCAGCAGGCGTGCCAGTTGCTCCAGCAACTCCATGCTGACGCCCGAGAAGCCCTTGCATAAGGACGCCAGGCGCGAGGCGATTATGGCCCGGGTCTCCGCCGGGCTGAAATGCTTTCCCAAACCGCACCCATGAAAGGTGTAAAGATGACGCGGCAGTTCCGCAACCAATTCCGGCGCGACCGTCACCGTACAGGAATCGCCGAAGCCGGTTGTAACGCCATAGACCGAACCCTCTTCGCGCAGACGCCGCTCCAGGAAGTCGGCGCCGCGGGAAATGAACGCGCGAAATGCCGGCTCGTCGGATAGCCTGGCTCGCGCCGACGCTTCGGCGAGACTCACGATGTCTCCAATGGTCACCCGATTCGTGTCGAAACATACCGTCCGAGACGGGCTCTCAACGTCAGTGGCATGCATGCGTGTCACCCAAAGGCCTCAAGCGCCAAAAATCAAAAAAATTGAACCATTGCAGCGGCGCGCGCCGGCAATTGCCCTCGAGCCGCGCCGCATAGTCCTCGACTAGAGCGGCAAGCGCGTCGTCGCGATTCTTGCGCGGCAGCCGGATCTCCTCACGAAACAGCTCGAATTGGATCGCTGCGCCCCGATCGGTGCGCAGCGAAAACAAGAGATATACCGGGCATTGAAACAGGCTGGCCAAAATATACGGGCCGACTGGGAACGGCGCCATCGCGCCGAAGAAACGCGCGAACGCCACGCGCGGTTTGGGCGCCACCGGAATGCGATCCCCGGCGATGGCGACAAACTCGCCTTGATTGATCTTTTCCGATAGGAACACGGCGGTGGCGGGCGTTAAATCGGTGACTTGCATCAGATCGAGCTGGCTGTGCGGATTGAGCTGTGCCAGCAACTGGTTGAATCTCACCGCATGTTTGGTGTGCGTCAGAACAGTCAACTTGAGCCCGGTTTGCAGTGTGGACATGACCCGGCACAATTCCAGATTGCCAAGATGGCAGCAAATGAGCAGGCCGCCGCGTTTCGCCCTGATTTGCCCGAGGATGGGATCGAGGCCGCGCAGCTCGACCGATTCCGTGTCGAACAACCCGCACCACAGCAGCAATTTATCGAGAATGCACTCGCCGAAAGCAGCAAAGTGGCGTAGTACCCCGAGGGAGCTCGCCACAGTGCCGGAGTCAACCTCAACCGACGCCACCCGGCGCAGGTAATCACGCGATGCCGCACGAGCCGAGGGTTTGGTGATCAAGTACCACAGCAAGACCGGATATAAAACCGTGCGAAATGGCCACCGGCCAAACACCCGCCCGAGCCAAAATAGCAAGCGCATGCCGGCGATGAAACTAAACTCATTGATTTGCGCCCAATGGCGCATGGGACGCGTCGCCGCCGGCGGCATCATGGCACGCCCCATTTTCGCGCAATCAACACGGGCAAGCGACGCAACATGCCGAAGAATAGAGTCGCGTGCGAGCGTGAGATCAAATAGTTATCCAACCAACCGCGAAAGTGCGATGACCCATCGCTTGGATAACTAACGCCCGTCGGCAGGTTAATGATCTCCAATCCGGCCCAGTAAAGCCGCACCAGCACTTCGATATCAAAGTTCATTCGTTCGCCAAGCTTGCACCGGCGATCCAACTCTATGACGGGCGGCAGTGGATAAACGCGAAAGCCGCACATCGAATCCTGAATCTGGCGTGATAAAGTATTGATCGAGACCCAGACATGGGTCAGATAGCGCGCGCAATAGCGCAATAATGGCGCGCTCCCGTCGTACTCGGGGCAGCCCACGATGAGCGCCTTTGGATGCGCCGCGGCGTGTTCGATAAAACGTGCAATATCGTCAACCCGGTGTTGGCCGTCGGCATCGATTTGAACCGCGTGACTATAGCCGGTTTGCGCCGCGTAACGCATGGCGGAGAGAACAGCAGCCCCTTTGCCGCGATTAGACTTGTGACGAATCAACGTGATCTCATTCGGTCGCGCGGCGGCCAACGTGTCGAGCACAGCGGCGCATTTTGGCGAACTTCCGTCATCGACGACGATGCAAGGTAGATTCTGGGCGAGAGTCCCGTTCACGACGGCGACCACCGCCGCTTCGTGATTGTAAACGGGAATCACGACACAGGGATTAATCATCCTTGGCTCCAAAAATGATCCGGCCGCTGGCATGGGTGCCGGTGTCTGAGGTGATCTTGAAAGACAACGCGCACTTCGCCGGCTCGTGAATCAGTTCGACTCTAACCGGCAATTCGGGCGGGATCACGCGCTGAAACTTGAGCGCGTGAACGCCGCGAAAGGACGGCGGAAGATCGAAATACCGTCGCCCAAATGCGATTACCCAGTCGAGCTGTACAACCCCCGCAAGAATGGGCCGGCCGGGAAAGTGGCCGTCAAAATAGAGCAGATCGCGCGGCGCGATCAACGCCAGAACCGCGCGGCCGCCGTCTCGCTCAAGGAGCCGGTGGCGCGGTTTTATCTCACGCGGGAATTCGGCGCCAAGCAAAGCCATCAACTGGGTTTGGGTTGCTTTGCCCTGGGGATTGACCGGCAATACTTCGAGATAACGCCAGATGCGCGGCACGCCCACCGCTTCCACCCTTTGCCGGAGCAGGTCGCGCAAGCTGCGATTCAATGACAGCTTGCCCGAATCCATTAGCCGGCGCCGGCCGAGTTCCGACGGCACGATGAACGCGGCGACTCGTTGGCGTTTCCCTTCAAGTACGATCACCCGGGCATCCGTGACTAGAGGCGAGGTCTGCAATTGAGACTCGATTGCGTTCAGCGAAATCCGCTTGCCTTCGATCTTGGCAATTCGATCGACGCGCCCCTTAAGCCGAAAGAGACCGGCTCCGGCGGGTTCCGCTCTGTCGGCCGTGGTGAACCACCGGTCGTCAGGCAAATTCGGCGAGCGGATCTCCAACACGCCCGTCTCGCCATCCATCTGCCAGGCGACCCCGTCGAACGGCGTCCAATCTTCACTTTTTTCATCCTGTTGCCGGCGCCACGCAATGCCGCCGGTCTCCGAGCTGCCATAGACTTCGATCGGCACGTGGCCGAGCACGCGCAGGGTCTCTTTGACAACGTCGAATTGCAGCGGCCCTCCCGAAGAAAACACCGCGCGGAGCCGATTCGCGGATCTTGTCAGATCACGATTCTCAGGCAGACGTTTCAAATGCGCCGGACTCGAAACCAGGACGCAGTCTCGCGCGGAGAGAGCCGGAGATAGTTCTTCCAAAAAATCGCAAGTCCGCGCATGGAAAGCGCGCCCGGCGGCAAGCGGCCACAAAATTTGGAAGAGCAATCCGTAGATATGCTGATGCGACACCGTCGTCAAAATTTCGGCGTCGCCCACGAGACTGCCAAATTGCTTTTCCAGAGTTGCAACCTCGCGCGCCAGTTGCCCGAGTTTCTTGAATATTGGCTGGGCAGCGCCGGTCGTGCCCGACGTGTAAAGTACAAGACCGACAAATTCAGGATCCAAGGGGCGAAATTCATGCGCGGCATCTTCCACATCCTGCGGCCCAGGCACGGCCGGCGACCATTCCGCGGCAAACTGACCTAAGAAGCCGCCCGCGGATTGGCTCAAGGCAACGCAGGTTGCCGGCAAATTGTCGCCCGGCAGGAATATAGTTTTTCCGGCTTGCCAGGCGCCGAACAATGCGCCTGCGAATTCAAGGCCGTCTTCCATAAAGAGCGCAAAAGATTTTCCTGAATTGCCGGCGAGCAAATTTCGCCACGCGCAAACCCGGGCCAAGAATTCGGCGGAGCCCACCGCGCAACCCGATCGCCGCGCCACCGTGCGGCCAGGCGGTCGTGCCAGGGTTAACAGATTCAGCAACTCCACGGCGTCAGGCATTTTGCTGGCTTCTTACATAAAGGCGGACACAATACTCGCCGGCGAACAGAATTCCCATGAGCACGTATGCGATGAGGCCATTGTAAACCCACCAGACGCCCGGCGAGCTCCAAAGGGCGGTAACCAGGGCGATCGTTCCGTTGGCGGCAAAAAAACCGCACCATATCTGGGTTACGCGCCGCGTGTAGTCGATCGCCGCAGCCGGCAGATCGGGCTCGCGCAACCGCGCGAGCCGCTCGACCACCGAGGGAGGAAAAACCAGGCTGTATGCGAATACACCTAGCAAAGCCATATTCACTAACACCGGATAGAGTTTTAACGGGAGCATGACATTGGCCCACACGGCAAACCCAAGGAGCAAGAGTGTTCCGCCGATCCACCAACGTGCGGCCTGGCTCACTCTTAGCGCGTGCAAGCGGGCAAGCACAACCAGTAGGAGGAGGATAGCGAGGACGCGCGGTTCAAAATGCCCCTGACCCCACCAAAGCGCCAACGGATAGACCACAGTGATCGCCCCGGCCAGTAAGTTGAATCCGCGGGACATCTCGCTACCGCGCCAGCAGGCCTTCGAGCGCGTTGACGATGTCCTGGACGGTGCGCACGCGTTTGAACACGTCGGGCTCAAGCCGCTTGCCGGTGAGTTGTTTGAGCTTCACTGCAAGATCCACGGCATCGATGCTGTCGATGTCGAGATCGGTGTAAAGATTTGCTTGGGGTGTGATTTTCGCCTTATCGAGCTCGAACATCTCGTGCAATGCGTCCACGACCCACGGATAAATTTCTTCCTTGCTCATGGGGATTTCCATGTTCATTGCAGTGACTCCCTCATTTCGTTCGGTTCTTGTCGATCATCGCGCTCAGAGCCCGCACCGATGCAAAATGCCGCCGCGTTTCTTCCGAATTGGCAGAAAGAATAATGCCGTAGCGCTTCTGGATCGCGACCCCGAGCTCGAGCGCATCGATGGAGTCCAGCCCCAGCCCCTCGACGAACAGCGGGGCGTCGGGGTCGATATCGTCCGGCGCGATGTCTTCGAGTTGAAGCACGTCGATGATCAATCGTTTGATCTCGTCTTCAGGCTGCGGCGCGGCCATAGGTTTCCTTGACGAAATATTTCTGTAAATGAGCCGTCAGCCGGCGGGCGGCAAGGACCTCACTGTTCACCCCGGCAATGAACGGGCGGATGTCGAGATCCTCCTTCACATCAATGCTGAACCGCGACGAACGATCGGGCAAACGCCACCAATTTTTTCCCTTGACCAGCATCGGTGGAGCGCAGCGAATCAGTACCGGCGTGACGTTGCATTTAGCGCGCACCGCGATGTGCGCCGCGCCGCGTTTGAGATCGATTGCACCGCCGGCCGTGGTGCGGGTGCCTTCGGGGAAGATGATAAGATTGCCGCCGTCGCGCACCGAGGCAACACAGTCGTCGATGACGCGCATGCCGTCGTCGTCATTGCGAACGAACCCGGCGGCGCGAACCGTGGCACGGGTAAATGGATTGCGCCAAAGTCCTGCCTTAACGATGCAGTCGGCCTGGGGCACGAACGCCATGAGAAACACAATATCGATCAATGTCGGGTGGTTGGCAAGAATCAGCAACCCTCGGCGTTCCAGCCGCTGCAACCCCGTCGTTTCGTACTGAAAGACGCCAAAGGCGCACATCGATCGAGCGATGCCACGGAACGTCTGCCTGATCAAATTGCGCGCCAAGACCTTTCGTCGCTGCGGTTCCCGAATAACCACATTGAGCACGGGGAAAACAAAAACTCCTCCGATGCCGACGGCCAGGAAACTCAAGCCGGTGCCGAAGATGCGCCAGCACCGGTAAACCCCGTTAAACATCGCGGCACCACAGCCACCGAAGTCCGTCACAGCTTCGTTCCAGGGAAGCGTCGTTGCGAAGATAGAAGCGAAGGACCTCCAAACCGGGTGGCAGCTCTCCCGCGCTCGGAGAGTAGTTTTCCAGAGCCGCCGACCAGGAGAGCGAAAGGAGATTGTCGCCCGGCGCTTGGATCAACCACGCCCAAGCGAAATGTTGTTCCCGGCAATCCTGAAAGGCCGCATAAACCTTGGGCAACGGACCATCATAAACAACTAAAAGGACCCGAGATTCACCCTCCGCGAGCAAACCGCAAGCCTCGATGACGGCATGTTCGACCGTGCTCTGGCCCGCCGCCAACGCAATATCGTTGGCATGATCGTGTCGCGCGATCGAAAACAAGCCGCCGGTGGCGTTATGAACCGATAAGCCAAAGGAAGTGGGGGAAATTGGCTGGCCGGCGGCGAGATCCAGCAGCAGTTCGGCGGATCGGGACGCTTCGCCATGGCGGGAGGCGAAAATTGTCGGCACGTCTTTGACACTGCCCAAACACCGATAGGCCACTTCGAGCGCCATGCGGTTAAGAAAGCCGGCGCGCCGGCGCAACAGAGGCGCCATATCCCGCACCGGAGGCTCGCCATGACCCGCAATCGCATGGCCTTCCTTTGACCACGCCAGCCAAGCCTCCTCGGTCTCCATTCCCGGCGCCCACGCTGCATGGGATGCGATTGAAAATCTAACGCCGCTGAAAGTCATTTCGTTTCAACTCCCAATGGCCGACTCGAGTCTAAATCCAGCTAATCATTGTGGTGAAACGGATTTTTCTCCAGCTCGCGCCCTGAACTCTGGCACGACGGAATGGACTGGTGCGTGACGCCTATAGCGCACCCACCGAGCAGGAGCACGCCCAAGAGCACAGCGTTTTGCCGCAACATACAAATTATGCCAATGCCCGAAACCAAGACCTTTTCGACGCTCCCGAATGGCAACAACTCCGGACGTTACAGGAATGGGGTTGTTTCCAGCCAGCCGTTTCAATTCTTTACGCCATCCGGTAGCCCTTCATCGTATAGCGCTCGGGCTGCTCCGACCAGGATTGTACGCCAGCGCAGGCTTTAGCCTTGGCGAATTCCAGCAGGTAAACATTGCGGTCGAGCAACGCATTGCCCTCATTGCCATCCGCGTTCTTCATATCCATCAGGCCCGGCCAAACCAGAATTCC
>DASWHT010000407.1:0-4623 GCA_036398075.1 Binatia bacterium
AGAATTCTGACTTGTTCAAGCCGTTCAATAAGTTCAAAACGTTCAAGCCGTTAACCCAAGCTTTAAATCGTTTTAAACCTCTTCTCTCCAACGTGTTGAACGATTTGAACGGTTTGAACGATTGGAACGCATGGAACAGCAATTTATTGCGGACCGATCCCTGATCCTGAAAAGACAACTCGCGCATAAATCCGCGGCGCCGGATTATTTTTGCTTGTCGAACTTGAGCGACGCGGAGTTGATGCAATAGCGGAGATTCGTCGGCTTCGGGCCGTCGTCGAAAACATGGCCCAAGTGGGCGCCGCAGCGATTGCAGAGCGCCTCGGTGCGTCGCATGAAGAAGCTATTGTCTTCTTCAGATACGACGTTTTCATCGGCGACCGGCGCCCAAAAGCTCGGCCAACCCGTGCCGGAGTCGAACTTGGTCTCGGAACTGAAAAGCTCGTTGCCGCAGCAGCGGCAACAATACATGCCTTTCTCGTGGTTGTCCCAATACTCGCCGGTGAACGCCGGCTCCGTGCCCTTCTTGCGCGTAACATGAAATTGCTCGTCCGTCAGCTCTTTTTTCCACTCGGTATCTGATTTCTTGATTTTTTCCATGTCGACCTCTCGCTTATTCGATTTGAGACTAAACTCAGCGCTGCATGTTGACGAACTGAAGCGGGATCGGCAGATTGGCCGCCCGCAGCATCTGAATAACGGACTGGAGGTCATCGATATTCTTACCGGTGACCCGCACCTGCTGGTCCTGTATCGCCGCCTGCACCTTGAGTTTCTTGTCCTTGATCATTTTGACGATGTTGCGCGCATGGTCGGCGTCCACGCCCTCTCTTATGGCGATTTCGCGCTTGATCATTCCCTGCGCCGCCATCTCATTGGCCTTGGGCTCCAAGCAACGCCGGTCCACTTTGCGCTTGACCAGATTCTCGATCAAGGTATCCTGCACGGCGCGCATCTTCATGTCGTCTTCGGTGGTGACGTGAATCTTTTTGTCTTTTTTATCGAGGCTGATCTCAGTTTTGGAGCCGCGGAAATCGTAGCGCGCGAGAATCGCTTTCTTGGAAATATTGACCGCGTTATCGACCTCCTGGAGATCGATGCGGCTGACGATGTCGAAAGAGGCCATGATAGAACGTTTGCTTTAAATGCTTGTTTCTGAATCCGGGCTACGAGCGCCGGCCGACCGGTGGTTTCCCGGATCGCTTGGCCGATTTCGCGGTTTTTCGCGGCGCCGCCGGCGGCTTGAGGACTCCGCCGCTAAGAACAAAGTCGAGAATATCGCTGCGCGTGATAATGCCGACAAGCTCTTTGCTTTCGACCACCGGCAATGCCCCGATGCGATGATGGCGCAAAAGAGCCACCGCCGCGCTCAAAGGCATCTCCGGCTCCACCGTGAAAACATCGTGGGTCATGACCTCTTCCACCGTGTAGCGCGCCGCGAAATCGTCGATTTTTTTGGTCTCACCGATGTCGATGCTCGTCGGGTAAGCGTCTCGCAGGTCGCGGTCGGTGACTATTCCCACGATCACGTCGTTGTCCAGTACCGGCAACTGGTTGACCCGATGCTTCGCCATCAATTCGCGGGCGATAGCGATGCTATCGTAGGTTTCGACGGCGAGTACGCCCTCCGTCATCCAGTCGGCGACTCGTATGGTGTTGGATCTCTTTTTACCGCGCATAAGGACTGTTTCACCGTATAACCGCGTTGCGCTAACAATTCAATGCCGGCGATTCCTGGATCACCGCGCCGCCCAGAGCGCGATCAGGGTGAGAATTAGGGCAACGAATGGCACCGTGAACTGAATCTTTCGAGCGCATAGACGTAACCCCGACTTCGTGACATCATCCGTAATCATTTCAACTCCCGATTCCGAATCGCGCATTCCTCGCGCGGCAAGCAGCACTCAGGTTTTTTCCTTAGCTTGATAAATCCCTAGGGCGCCGAACCAGAAAAGAGCGAAAAGAACTATCCCACCCACGAGAGAACTCGCCCGGCCGGTAATGGCCCAACCGCAAGCCGCGGCAAACGCCATAATGCCGAAGATCAGTCTCTTACGCTGCTCTAACGGCCCTATATTTCCTGTGATCATGGATGCGAGAAGTTGAATGGGCATCGCCGTCGCGCCGGAAGTATGCGCATCATAGCCTGATGGAAATGCGCCGGCCCGAAGCAAACAGCAAATATGGAAGTGGTGGAAAAGCTCTGGCCTTACCTGAGCTCGCCAACGTCGAGGCGAGCGTCCAAAAAAGCCCGCCTACCATTCGAGCTTGATGCAGACCTCCTCCCCGCGTTCTTCCACCGGCAGAACCGTGAGCGGCGCGCCTCCCTGGGGAACCAAACACGCGCCCGACCGAAGATCGAAGCAGTAACCGTGGTTGTTGCAGCGGATTCTAGAGCCGGCGAGCAATTGCCCGCCGGCGCCCAAGTCGGCGCCTTCGTGGGGGCAATCCTTGGTAAACGCGAAGTAGCGCCCTTCAAACAGCGTCACCAGCACGGCGCGCCCGCCGAGGCCGACCTCCTTTATTACGCCGGCGCTCAATTCGCCGGCGCGCGCCACGGGAATGTAACTGACTCCCATCGATTACGCCGCGGCTTTCTGTACGCGATAAAGCGGACCGCGGATAACCTGGCCCGGCAAATCACCCGTCATACGCCCCTGATCGTTGATCACCGTGCCGTTGACGATCGTGTACTGGACCCCTACCGAACGCTGCACCATCCGCTTGGTGCCGGCTGGGAAGTCGTTGGCCCATTCGGGCTCTTCCGCATTAACCGTCTTGGGATCGAAAATAGCGATGTCCGCGACATATCCGGGGCGTAATAGACCACGGCCCGGCAAACCGAAGATGGACGCCACGTGAAAAGTCAATTTATTGACCGCTTGCTCTAACGTCATTACTTGGCGCTCGCGCACCCAGAGACCGAGCAGAATCGTGCCGTAACCGAAGTCGGCGCCGAATAGCACATGAGCCCCCGCGTCCGATGTGCCAATGAGAACGTAGGGGCTGCGCAAGATTTCGCCCATGGCGTTCCAATCGCCGCCGTTATTGGCGTTCCAGAAGATGGTGTCGAGATCTTCGTCGAGCGCGAGATCCAAAAATGCGTCCAACGGCGCCTGATTGCGCATCGCTCCTAGCTCGGCGAGAGTCTTGCCTACGTACTTTTGATTTTCCGGCTTGACGACCCTCTCGACTTTCGGAATATCCCACCGTTTGTGGAAGTTCGTCGGCCGCGAATCGTTGAGTTCGGCCAGTAGTTTGCGCCGCGTATCTGCATCGGCGAACGCTTGTTTGCGCACCTCGACAGGCAGGAACATTAGATTTTTCCAAGTCGGAAACTCGTCGAAGATTTGGCAATCTTTCAAGGTAAAATGGCGCACCAGGGGCACAGTGTGAGACAAGCCGTAGGCGTGATAACCGGCCTTAAAGATAGGCTCCACGGCGTCCAATTGCTCGCGCCACAGATTGGGCTCGGCCCAGCGATGCTGCACGCTCTGCCACAATACCGGCCGTTGCGTCCGCTTGGCGAGATCGTGGTACCAATTAAAGTGCTCGATCTTGTTGCGGCCCAAGATCGTTTCGATCACGCCGCCATTGCGCTCCGCCAGGACGTCACAGAGCGCGAAGAATTCTTCGTCATCGGCCAAGCGGCTCGCCACCGGCTTGCCGTCTTCGCGCATATGGCGCTCGTTGCGGTTGGTGGAAATACCCAGAGCGCCCCCTTCCATCGCTTCCAGCACGAAGCCGCGCATTTTTTGCACTTCTGCGCCGGTCGCCTTGCGTTCCACCGCTTCTTCGCCCATCACGTTGTGGCGCACCGCGATATGGCCCACCAGACCGCTGACGTTGATGCCCACTTTGCCCTCAAGGTTGTCGAGATATTCGCCGTAGCTATGCCAGTTCCACTTCACACCCTGCTCCAAAGCGGATCGCGGAATCGCTTCGACGCGGACAAAGCTCTTTACGATGGCATCTTCGATGCCTTGCCTGACCGGCGCCAGTGACAAGCCGCAGTTGCCCATGACGACCGTGGTAATGCCATGCTGCGGCTCGCAGGTCCCATAGGGGTCCCAGAGCATCTGCGCGTCGAGATGCGTGTGATGATCGATGAAACCGGGCGAAACCGCCAACCCAACGGCATCGATGGCGCGCGCGGCATTTCCTTTCAAGCGCCCGATTTCGGCGACCTTACCGTCTTTCACGCCGACGTCGGCGACATAGGAAGGCAGCCCGGAACCGTCAACGACGCGGCCACCGCGAATGAGCAGATCATAATCCATTGCGAGTCCTCCTTTTTGTTCGGCGCATGTATCTTTTCGATTGTGAATGTCTTGCTGGCTGATCCTTATCTCTCGCAGCTTACGAAATGACAAGCAGTCCGTCAATCAATCCCCACAGGGTTACATTCTTAAATGAGTTGACAGGCCAATTGACAATCTCCACCGCGGCGGTGTCTCAAAGAACTCTGCGCTGCCAAACGCCTAAACCTGTAACCGGTTCACGCTACGGGTCATAATTTGTCAGTTGATTCTGCTGAAAAACCCTCCGTTCATCCTTCGAGAGCCTCAGGACGAACGGTGGAGCGGTTGAAATTTTTGGAGATTTGCCGTTCATGCTGCGCCT
>DASWHT010000408.1:0-2048 GCA_036398075.1 Binatia bacterium
CCCCCCGCCGACCCCTGGCTATCGGCGCACTCTCTCTGCGGGCTTTGAAAGTCACCCAGCTTCTGCAGCACCGTGTACGTTGATGGATTCAAATCCGCCGAGCCTCCGACCAATGTCGGAAGCTTGGAGGCTATCGCGTTCAAGACTTTCCCCGATGCGGCCCGGGTCGCCAGTCCTTTCGCGTCCGGGGAAAATTCAGGAATCGCCGCTTCCCAACCCATCGGCAAAACGCCGCGGAGAGCGTCTTCCAGCTCTTTCGCCATATCAGGAAATTTCCTCGCATAGGCGGAGAACCGCTCTTTCCATTCCGCCTCAGCCCGTTCTCCCTTGCCGACTGCCTCGCGAAAATGCGCCAGCGCCTGATCCGGAATGAAAAACGGTGGCTCCGCCGGCCAGCCCAGATTCTTTTTTGTCAGCTTAACTTCCTCTTCCCCTAAAGGCGACCCATGGGCATCGAAGGTGTCCTGCTTCCCCGGCGATCCGTATCCGATATGAGTGCGTAAAATAATCAGCGACGGCCGGGTCGTCGCGCCGCGCGCGGCGCCGAGCGCCTGGTCGATCGCCTCGACATAATTTCCGTCGTCCACCGTTTGCGTGTGCCAGCCATAGGCCTCGAACCGCATCGCGCAGTTTTCCGTGAACGTCAGGTCGGTGGAGGCAGCGAGCGAAATGTGGTTATTGTCGTAGAGGTAAATCAATTTGCCCAATTTCAGATGGCCGGCGAGGCTGGCGGCTTCCGCTGCCACGCCTTCCATCAAGTCGCCGTCGCTGACGATGCCGTAGGTAAAGTGATTGACGACCTCGAATCCCGGGCGGTTGTAGCGCGCCGCCAGGTACGCTTCCGCCATGGCCAAGCCGACGCCGCTGCCGAAACCTTGACCGAGCGGTCCCGTGGTCGTTTCTACTCCCGGCGTCAGCTTGCGCTCAGGATGGCCGGGCGTGCGGCTCCCCCACTGGCGGAATTGTTTGATCTGCTCGAGCGGAAGATCGTACCCGGTAAGGTGGAGCATGCTGTAAAGCAGCATCGAGGCATGCCCGGCGGAGAGGACGAAGCGGTCGCGATCGGGCCATGAGGGATTGCGCGGGTTATGGCTTAGAAAGCGCGTCCATAAAACGTAAGCCGACGGCGCAAGTCCCATCGGCGCCCCTGGATGGCCGGAGTTTGCTTTTTGCACCGCATCCATCGATAAGGTGCGGATCGTGTCGATACAAACTTGATCGATCGCTTGGTCCATGGTTTTCTCCCGTCCTGACCGGGTAGCGCGCAGAAATGAGGCAGCCGGCACCCGCCTTAATTTATCATGTTCACGCGCCCAGGTCAGTAACAAAAGCAATTAATCGGCCATTCGCAGTGTCCGGAGTAGCGCCAGCGTGCGGGTCAGCGCCCCGCGAGCCGAAGGGTTTAACGCGCCGAGGCTTTTTAAATCGTCGGCGGTATCGACATCGAACCATTCGGGCAAGAGCTCAGCTTTGATCTTGTGGTCGTTCAGACGAGCCAGCGTCTGCCCCAGCACCTGGTTATGGCTCCAGGTCATGTTCTGAAATATTTCCGGCGTGGGCCGATTTAGGCCTACCAAGTAGTAACCACCGTCGCGGCTCGGTCCCAGGACCGCCCGCTTCGTTGCCAGGAGATCGAATGCCGTTTCCAAATAGCTCAACGGCAGGGCCGGCAGATCACTGCCGATCAAGACGACGTTGCGGTGCCCCCGGTCCCAGAGCTCGGTGAATATCGCATTCATCCGTTCGCCAAAATCGTTGCCTCGCTGCGGAAAACTGTGGAAACTTGGTGGCGCCAGGCTTTGCACCCAACCCGCAGCCTCGCTTGGAGTATACGCAAGGTAAAGGTCCGCGAACGTAATTCCTTTTAAATTTTCCAGCTGATCCAGCAGTAGCGCGCGATAGAACTCCGCTGCTTGCTCTTGGGTCAACGGCGGCACCAGGCGGGTTTTGACCTGCCCGGCGACCGGCGCCTTGGCCATCACGGCGAGCGCGTTAGCGTGTGTCGACATAAAACTTCTTTAGCCGCACCGGCGAGACGCCCATCAGAT
>DASWHT010000409.1:0-5231 GCA_036398075.1 Binatia bacterium
ACCGTGCCGCCGCCTTTTTGGGAGTGCAGATAGCCTTCGACGTCATTGAGCGGGTTGGTGTAGTAGCGCAGGCGGTGCTGCACGAGGTCGTCGGCTCTAAGCGCCATGTCGAAGGGCAGATCTTTTTGCATGTAGGCGGCGATCTTCGCGTTCTCTAACGTCGCGCCGTTACGGCTGGCGAGTTCTTTGGCCAGAGTTTCAACGTAAGCATCCAACTCTTTTTCAGGAACGACCTGGGAAACCAGGCCGATTCGTTCGGCTTCGATGCCGGTCAAGTTCCGCCCGGTCAGGGAGATGTAAAATGCTTTTTTAATCGGTATCGCGCCGTGAAACAGCGACGGCGTTGCCGTAGCGCCGTAGCTGCCGCGGATGACTTCCGGCATGCCGAACTTTGCGGTATCGGCAGAGATGACTAGATCGTGGCCATTGATCATCGCCAGGCCGCCGCCAAGGCACCAGCCTCTAACGGATGCCACCGTGACTTGTGGAAGCGCGCGCATGATGGCGACGATTTCGGCAACGCCGCCGATGCCGCGAGTGCGGTTCCGATTGTTCTGACCGCGCATGTCGTACAAGTCGCGCCCCGACGAATACGAATCGCCGGCGCCGGTCGTGACGATACAGCGGATCTTGTCGTTGTCGGCGATACCGCGCAGCAGGTCGCCCAGCTCTTTGAGCAGCGCGATGCTGAGCGCATTTTTCTTTTCCGGACGGTTGAGCGTCAGCCAGGCGATACCTGAGTTTTCGTCGATGTTTGCGGCGATGAGTTTATTGTCGGACATATTTAGCTCCTTCGGTGAAATTAAACTTTCGTCTTTTATCTCCAGAGTCCGCGTCAGATTTTCAGCGTCATTCCGGGCAAGCTGGCGATAGCTGGCGCGACCCGGAATCCAGGGAAACCCATTGAATCTGGATGCCCGCTTTCGCGGGTATGACGCCGGGGAGACCGCCGGCTTCAATCGCGAACTTTAGAGACACCACGCTAGAATCGATAGAACGCCCTGGCGTTATCGGCGAGGATTTTTTGCTTGGTCTTGTCCGAGATGTCTTCGCGCCGGACCACGTGGCTTACGGTGTGGGGCCACTCGGTGTCCCAGTGCGGGTAGTCCGAGGCGTACATCATGCATTCGTCGCCGAAGATCTCGATCGTCAAGGGCAGAGCTGATTCCTCGCCTTCACAAGTGAAGTAGCAACGGTTTTGTTTAACATAATCGCTCGGCATCATTTTGAGCGGTTCCATCTCCGACTTCCGCATGAGATATTTCTCATCAAAGCGCTCCATCCAATAAGGTAGCCAGCCGACGCCGGCTTCGAGAAATCCCACCTTCAATTTTGGGAAGCGGTCGAGCACGCCGCCGGCGATGATCGCCGTGATCGAGAGCATTTGTTCGAAGGGGTGCGAGGTCATGTGCACGCCGAGATATTTATGAAAGCGCGTGTTGCCAGCTGACACATTTGCCGTGGCGTGAAAGCCGATGGGCACGCCCAATTCCTGAGCCACGGCGTAGATCGGATCGAACTGCGGCTGGGCCAGATCCAGGCCTCCCTGAACATAGGTCGGCATCATTACGCCGACGGCGCCGCGCTCGGTAATCGCGCGGCGAATTTCCTGCACCGCCTCGGGCACCACCTGCGGAGCGATGACGGCGGCATATTTCACGCGGTGGTTCGTTGCCTTGCAGAAGTCGTAGGCCCAATTGTTGTACGCTTTGGCCAGCTCAACGCAGAGATCTAGTTCGCGGACCAGGCCGATGGCGAGGGCGTTGCTGGGATACGCCACCGCGTCGCCGATCTTTTCCGCGTCGAGGTCCTGGCAATACTCTTCAGGGTTTGCGGGTTTGCGGCCGGTCGTGCCATTCAAGAAAATATCCCAGCCGAAAGATGGATAATAGGGCCCGCTGCGCGCGCGAAATTTTTCCGGCAAGTATTGTTTGTAGCCAGGCTCTTCTAAATGATGGGCGTCGGCATCGATTACCGTGAAACTGTGGTCCACTATAATATCTCCTGTGAAGTCAGCCTGTTGAACGAGCCGCGCTGCCAGGCTTTGGCTGTTTCGAGTTCCGAGTTTCACGTTTCGAGTTCAACCCGAAACTCAAGACCCGAAACCCGAAACTGTTTCCATTAGTCTTGCAGCCCATAGCGCTGCGCAAGCCTCAAAAATATCGTCCCCACGACCACCGTCCCCAGGGCGATGATCAGGCTAAAGGCAGCCAATTCGCCGACATGGCCATTATCCCATAGTTCCCAGATTTTCACGGCCACGACCTGCGAACCCGGTGAATAGAGCAGTAGCGCGATGGAGAGTTCCCTGAACGTGATCAAAAAGATGTAGATCCAGCCGGCGAACAACGCCGGCATGATAAGGGGTATGACGACTTGCCGCACCATCTGAAACCAGCTTGCGCCGCTGACCAACGCGCCTTCTTCCAGTTCCTTATGAACGCTGAGCAGCGCCGAATGGCTGAAGCGAATGCCATAGGGGAGATAGCGCGCTATGAACGCCAATACGAGAATCCAGATCGTCCCATACACAGGCAACGGAATCATCAGGTACATTTTCAGGATCGCGATGCCCATGACGATGCCCGGAAATACCAACGGCAACATCGCCATCTGATCCAACAGCCAGCGCGATTTGATCGAAGCGCGCACGATCAGCCACGCGGCAATGAATGTAAGCATGATAGCGACGGTGGCGGAACTCACGCTTACGGTGAGGCTGTTCATCACCGAGCCGACGATACTGCTGTCGGCGAAGGCGCTGCGATAGTTGTTGAGGCTGACCATGGTCAGCGCCTTCGCGGAGGGCGCCTGGGCGAAGGGCAAGAGGGACGACCAGGTGATCGCCGCGATGGGAAAAATTTGCAGCAGAGGCAGCACGAGCATGAGACAGCCGCCAAACCAGCGCCAGCGGCCCAGATCCACGCGGTGCGGACGATAGGCTTTGCCGCTGATCGTCGTGAACTTATAGGTCTTGCTGGTGATGCGATAGTAGGGAATGAGACCGAGGGCGACCATGACGATCAGAATAATCGAGTACGCGCTGGCTTCGCCGTATTTGGGCAACAGCCCGCCTCTGATTTGCAGGTAAATCTTGGTCGTGAGCACCTCGACGCCGGCCGGTATGCCGATCAACGCTGGAATCTCGAAAGCTTCGAGGGAGCGAATGAAAGTTAGAATCAAAACCGCCAACACGCTCGGCATTGCCAACGGGAAAGTCACCTTGCGGAAAACTTGCCACCCGGTGCTCCCGGCTGTGGTCGCTGCTTCCTCCAACGACGGGTCCATGGAGCGAAACGGCGTGGACATGAGCAAGAAGACGATCGGTATCCAGAGAAAGCTCTCGACCAGGATCATTCCTTGCATGGAAAAGATGTTGAGCAGCGGCGCGCCCGTGATGGGCACGACGAAGGAATTGAGAATGCCGGCCTTGGGGCCGAGCAGCATGATCCAACCGACGACTTTGATGATCCCCGGGATGGCGAACGAGACATAAGCGGTCATGTACGCTAGAGTACGAAACGGGGCGTTGGAGCGCTCCGCGAGCCAGGCCAGCGCGGTGCCGTAGCAGATCGCGACCCCGGCGCTGCCGACGGAAAATATCATCGAGTTGGCGAGCAGGGTCTGCACGTCGCCGAGGGAGTCGACGATGTTCATGAAATGTTGGATTGTAAAACTGCCGGCTTGGAGGCCGCGGTCGGTCACCAAGCTGGTGTGCAGGATAAAGAAAAACGGCGGCAATACGAGGTACGCCAGCATGACGGTCGTGAGGAGAAATAACAGCTGGGCGGGGTTACGCATCATCATGTACATAGTTCAGCCCCTTTCGCGCCAAAGGCTTCTGGGTTTCAGTTGCCAAATTCTCCAAACGAGAGACTGCGAAATAGCAGTAACTCGCCATCGGCCTGCTATATATCAAAACGATTGGCCAAGACAATCGCGCGAATTCAAGCTCCAGCGTTAGCAGTAAAGGGTAAGGGTTACGGGATGGGGCAAGCCATGGGTCTCACCCCTAACGCTTCACGCCTTGCTGTCTTACGCCCATGGTCCGATAAATGGTTCGCCGGTGTAAGTGTCCGACAGCGGCTCGAGTATTTCCGGCCAATGGTTAGGGTCGACCCTGCGGCGCAGCTCCTTCGGACGCGGCTTTCCGTCCCAGCCCACCTGTTCCATGTAGTAGTAAAGCTCGATGCAGTGGCCGTCGGGGTCGAAGGCGTAGGCGGCGTAGTCAATGCCGGGGTGCAACTCCGGCGGGATGATGTCGGTCTCGACGCGCACGCCGTGGTTGCGCAAGAAAGTTACGGCGTCCCTGAGCTGCTGATAGTTTGCCAGCTGCAAGCCGAAGGACATATTCGACGTGGTTTCGCTGAGACCTAACTTCTTGCGCCATGATTTAGGAAATAGGCCAAGCGAATGATGCTCATTGTCACAGCGCAAGAACGCGCCGCGTTCGCCTTGCCATTCTACTTCTTCCGTCAAGGTGAAACCCAAGACCTGCTCGTGCCAGCGTTTTAACGATTCGTAGTCGTCGACGAAAAGATTGACCGGGCCGACGCGAGTGATCTTAAACGGTTGGGGGAGCAACAGGCCGTCGACGCTGTATTTGAGCGGCATTGGGCTGACGTAGCGCCGGCCGTCGAGCACGCTGATGCCTTTCTCGATGTCGGCGCGCACGAGTTCGTAGTCGGGGAGCTGAGGTTCCGCGGGTGGATTCGGAGAACCATGGCGCATCGGCGCCGGGCGCGCGTAGCCGTTCCAGCTGATCTGCTCGATGCCGTAGTAGAGTTCAAAGATCTGCTCATCGGGCGCCCACACATAGAGGTGAAATTGGGAACCTCCGCCTCCCGCCCGGCCCTCGCGCATAATCTCGATCCCCAGGTCCCGAAAGTACTTGCTGGCCTCTGCCATCTCAGTTATGCTCTGGACCTGCCAGGTGATTTGATTGATGTCATTCTCCGGCCGAAAATGCTTGGCGTTGGGCCCGGCGTATTGTCGCTCGTTGAACTTTTTCTTTTCGAACAGCGCGAAGGAGTGATGATCGCCCGCGTGCCGGCCAAAGAACCCCGCGCCGGCGGGTTCAGTGATGAAAAACCCTAGCAGGTCGAAGTAGAAATGCCTGCTGGCCTCCAAGTCCGACGCGTTGAAGCCGAAGTGGCCAAGGCGGCGAATTTTGAAAGGGCGGTGCCAGGCGACTCCGCCCACGTTGTACTTGGTCATGTTCGATGCGGCCA
>DASWHT010000410.1:0-2958 GCA_036398075.1 Binatia bacterium
GACTGGAGCAGCGGACCTTGTACGACCTTGAGTTACTCGAAGAAATGGGTTTTTGCCCGGGCATCGAGAATTATTCCAGGCATCTGACCGGGCGCAAGCCGGGTGAGCCCCCGCCGACGCTCTTGAGCTACTTTCCCAGCGACTTTCTTTTGGTCATCGATGAGAGCCATGTGACCGTGCCGCAAATCGGCGGCATGTACCGGGGCGACCGCTCGCGCAAAGAAACGCTGGTCGAATATGGTTTCCGCTTGCCCTCGGCTCTCGATAACCGGCCGCTGAATTTTGCCGAATTCGAAGCGAGCATAAGCCAGGTAATCTACGTCTCCGCCACTCCCGCTCAATATGAAATGCAGCAGAGCCGCGGCGCCATCGTCGAACAGGTGATACGCCCCACCGGGCTCATGGACCCGGAAGTGGTAGTGCGTCCCGCGCGCAATCAGGTAGACGACTTGCTGGAAGAGATTCGCCAGCGAGTCGAGCTCAAGGAGCGCGTGCTCGTGACCACGCTAACCAAGCGCATGGCCGAAGATTTGACCGACTATTATCAGGACCTGAACCTCAAAGTCCGCTATCTCCACTCCGACATTGAAACGTTGGAGCGGGTCGAGATCATCCGGCAATTACGCACGGGGGAATTTGACGTGCTGGTGGGCATCAATCTGCTGCGTGAGGGACTTGATTTGCCGGAGGTGTCCCTGGTGGCGATCCTCGACGCGGACAAAGAGGGATTTCTGCGTTCGGACCGATCACTGATTCAAACCATCGGTCGCGCGGCGCGCAATGTACGCGGCATGGTAATTCTATACGCCGACCGCATGACGGACTCCATGAATCGCGCCATCGACGAAACCGGCCGGCGGCGTAAGCTGCAAGCGGCATTCAACAAAAACCACGGTATTACGCCGCAGACGGTGGTAAAATCTCTGGGCTCGCCGCTGGTGAAAATTTACGAGGCGGACTATCACGACGTGCCGGTGACGGCGGAAAAGGGCTCCAGGTATGGCTCGGCGGAGTTGCCGCGCGTGATCCGCCAGCTCAAGAAGGAAATGAAACAGGCCGCCGAGCAGCTTGAATTCGAAAAAGCGGCGGAGCTGCGCGACCGCATCCGCGAGCTCGAACAACGGGAACTGACGCTGCGCGACGCTATGCCAGCGCCGGAAAGCTAGGAAGCGGTTCAATGTTCAAGGTTCAAAGTTCAACGTGGGGGATTGAACGTGATCTTCATACCTTGAACTTTGAACGTTGAACCCGCACCCAAGGTGCGCATTCATGTCTGAGATAGCGCAAAAATTTACGAACCTTCCCTCCCGTCCCGGCGTTTATTTGATGCGGGACAAAAACGGCAAGGTCATCTACGTCGGCAAGGCGAAGGACCTGCGCGCCCGCGTACGCGCGTATTTCAACCGCTCCGATGAGCGCTCCCAGATCGAATTTTTGCTGCGGCGCATCGAAAACATCGAAACGCTGGTCACCGCCAACGACAAGGAAGCCCTGATCCTTGAAAATAATTTAATCAAACAATACAAGCCCCGCTACAACATACGGCTCAAGGACGACAAAAGCTATCTCAGCATCAAAGTCACCACGCAGCATCTCTGGCCGAGAATTCTTGCGACGCGTAAGATCGTCAAGGACGGCAACCGCTACTTCGGCCCGTTTTCCTCGGCGCTGGCCGCCAGGGAAACCATCGACATCATCGAGAAGCACTTTCTGCTGCGCAACTGCACGGACCACAATTTCAATAACCGCAGCCGCCCTTGCTTGCAGTACCAAATCAAGCGCTGCATGGCGCCCTGCGTTCTGCCTGTCGCCGCGGACGTCTATCGCGAGCAGGTGCGCCAGGCGATGCTGTTTATCGAAGGCCGCCATCAGGAGCTGATCCGCGAGCTGAAGCAACGGATGCAGGAAAAATCCGAGTCGCTGGAGTTCGAAGCCGCGGCCCGGATTCGCGACCAGATTCAGGCGGTGGAAAAAACCCTTGAGAAGCAGCGCATGGTGTCCCACTGGGGCGTAGATCAAGATGTTTTCGGCCTGTACCGCGAAGGCGGTTTCATCGAAGTCCAGGTGCTGTTCGTCCGGCAGGGAAAATTGACGGGCAACCAGTCCTATTCGCTTCAGGACCTCGAGTTCCCTGACGAAGAAATCATGGGCTCGTTGCTAACCCAGTTCTACCAAGGCCACCGGTTTATCCCGGGCGAAATTCTATTGCCGGTCTCGTTAGACGACGGCGAAGCGCGCGAAGAATATCTCGGCGAGCGCAAGGGCAAAAGCGTCGGCGTCTTGACTCCCCAGCGCGGTGACAAGCGCCAGCTCGTGGAGATGGCGATCGAGAACGCCCGCCAGAGCTTTTCCGAACGGCATGATCAAGAAAAAGCGCGCGAGAAGATGCTCAGCGACCTGCAGGCGCACTTGCGCCTCAAACAGCATCCCTGCCGCATCGAGTGCTTTGACATCTCGATGATCCACGGCGCCCACGCCGTGGGCTCCCAGGTTACCTTCATCAACGGCGAGCCCGACAAGGCGTATTACCGGCACTACCGGATTCGCACCATCGACCCGGCCTCCGGCGGCGACGATTTCGGCATGATGCTCGAAGTTCTCAAGCGCCGCTTCGCTCGTGGCAAAGCGGAGGCGGCTTTACCGGACTTGATCGTCGTCGACGGCGGCAGAGGTCAGCTATCGATGGCCCTGGCGGCGATGGCCGAAGTCGGCGTTACCGGGGTGGACGTAGTGGGGCTGGCTAAGATGCGCGTGCAGGCCGCGCCGCGGAGCGCCGAAATCGAGCGCACCGAAGAACGGATTTTTCTGCCGGGCCAGAGCAATCCGGTGATTTTGAAGCGCAACTCCAACGCGCTTTTCCTGCTCCAACGGGTGCGCGACGAAGCGCACCGCTTCGCGATCACGCACCACCGAAAGTTGCGTTCGCGCCAGACCCTTTTCTCCGCCCTGGACCGAATA
>DASWHT010000411.1:0-4375 GCA_036398075.1 Binatia bacterium
CGGGTGCGCAAAAATCGCCTTGACAGGAGAACTCCGCGGCGGTATTCCATGCGTGTCTGATAAGTGCCGCTGTATTGAATCATCGCAAAGGGAGGAATGATTATGACCGCCGCATACAATCCTGGAGATAAATTTGAAATTAAAGTGTCGGACGTCGAATTTCGCCGCGCACCGGCGCGCACGCTGATGGCGCGCGTTTATCAACCGCAAGGCGAAGGACCCTTCCCAGCGCTCTTGGACCTGCACGGCGGGGCGTGGAACAACCAGGACCGCACCGCCAACGCGCCGATGGACGAAAGTTTGGCGCGGAGCGGGATTCTAGTCGTGGCCATCGATTTAACCCGCGCGCCGGAGGCACCCTATCCCGCCTCAGTGCAGGACGCTAATTATGGCGTTCGCTGGCTCAAGGCGAAGGCGCGCGAATGGAACGGCGACCCAGCAAGCGTCGGCGCTCTGGGCAGCTCCAGCGGCGGGCACGAAATAGAACTCTGCGCCATGCGGCCGCGCGATCCGCGTTACAACGCGCATCCGTTGCCGGAGGCGCCCAACGTCGACGCGACCCTGCCCTACGTCGTGGCGCGCTCGCCGGTAAGCGATCCGTTCGCCCGCTTCCAGCAAGCGGAGCGGCGGCAGTGGAAAGAAATGATCCAGAATAGCAAGACCTATTTTAACCCTTGGGAGACTATATTCGAAGGCAACCCGCAACAGATTCTCGAGCGCAAGGAGGCGGTTTCATTGCCTCCGATGTATATCCTGCAGGGGGAATTGGATGACAACGTCTTGCCCGCGGTGCAAGAGCGCTTCGCCGCCACCTACAGGGCGGCCGGCGGAGAATGCGAATTCGAAGTATTTAAGGGCAGCGAGCACCGCTGGGTCGCCAAGCCGGGACCGCAAACCGACCGCGCGTACGAGCAGATCAAGGCATTCATCGCCCGGCAGTTAAACAAACTGCGCCGGGCGGCGTAGCAGATTGCGAACGGTCTAGAGTTTAGCGTCTCGGGTCTCGCGTTCAACGCGAGACTCGAGACTCCGGACTCGAGACTAACATGCGCGCGTCGCTTAGGAGGCTTTTTCAGATGCTTGCGCCGACAAACCGCTCGTAGTCGACCAGCAATCCCTGATCACCGCCGGCTTCCATAGACGGATTTTCCTGAGTTGGTTCCTGCCATAGGAACCGTACGACTGCCTTTCCCGACCCAAAGTTATCAAATACTTCTCGCCAGCACGACTGGTCGTGAAATTTGCGCCGCAGACGGCCGGTCGCTTGGGAATCGATCGACTGAGCCGGCGCAGAGCCATAGTTCATCACGCGCAATTCATACTGCTGTAATCTTTCCGTAACGCTCGCAGCCAGAAGTGGGCGAGTCGGGAACGCGGAACCCGTGCTCGATCGCCAACTCGATAATCCAAATCGAACGGAGACCTGCCATGAAAAGAATCCAAAGATTGCTTTTGCTCGCCGGAGCGATGTTCTCGGCCGCGGCGGCGCACGCCGCTGCAGAGCCGGATCCGACGGTCCGCACCGGCGGGTCCACCACGCTCCTACCCATCATGGCCAATTGCAGCAGTGAGTTCATGGAAAGATTTCAAACCTGGGATCGCGTGGATGCCTCCTTGCCGAAGAAGAGCACCACGGTTTTTGTCACCGGCGGCGGCTCGGGGTTTGGCGTCAAATCGCTGGCCAGCGGCGTCATCGACATCGGCATGGTATCGCGCGATCTGAAGGATCGGTGCGCCGGCAAATTGGCCTGATTCATCAGCGCCCCGTGCCGTTCCCAACGACGATCCTGAACGATGTATTGTTCGGCGCGCGCTACCATCGCCTTCTCGAGCGCATGGCACCCGTCGAATACGCGCGAATTTATCTAGAGCAAACCGGGCTTTGGAATGAAGTCAAGGACCGGCTCGACGATCGGGCCGAGCGCCTTTCCGGCGGTCAACAGCAACGGCTGTGCTTGGCGCGCACGCTTGCCAATCAACCGCAGGTGATTCTCATGGATGAGCCCTGTTCGTCGCTCGATCCGGCGGCGACGAAACAGATCGAGGATCTCATCTTTCAGCTCAAAGAGCGCTACACCATCGTCGTCGTAACACATAATATGGCGCAGGCTAAGCGCGTCGCCGACCGGGTGGTTTTCATGTTCGGCGGAGAAATAGTCGAGCGCGGCGCCGCGAATAAAATGTTTTCCGGCCCGGATTCGAAACTTGCCAGGGACTTCATCTCGGGCCGGATCGGCTAATTTTCGGAGGGACCGACTCATGACGCTGATCGGCGCACAAAGGATCGTTATCGGCATGTACGATGGTCTGGGCATGGACTATCTCGATGCGAACTCGCTACCGACGTTCCGCTTAATGTGACAGCGCGGCTTTTTTAAGCGGGTTAACGCGGTTTTTCCGACGGTCACCAACGCCAACAACGTATCGATTTGCTGCGGCGCATGGCCGAAGGACCACGGCATTACAGGCAACTCCTATTTCAACGAACAAACCGGCGTGGCCGATTATATGGAAAGCGCGGAGTTCATTCGGGTCCCGACCATCATTCAACGGGCCGCGGACCGCGGTGTGAAATCGGCGCTGCTCACCGCCAAAGTCAAAACCATTCACCTGCTCGGCCAAGGCGCGGCAATCGCGATCGCCGCGGAAGCGCCGCCTGCGGAGTGGGTCGGTCTCTACGGTAAGCCGGCCAATATCTACAGCTGCGAGATCAACTACTGGCTGTGGGAAGTGGCCGTCGACCTGCTCAAACACCGTGACGACATCGGTTTACTGTATGTTCATACCACCGACTTTCCAATGCACACTTGGGCTCCGGAAGAACGGCAGTCGAAAGAACACTTGGAAAGGCTAGATGGGCTCTTAGCCAAAGCGCTGGAAGCGGCGCCGGATGCCGCGTTCTTGCTGACAGCCGATCATGGTATGAACTACAAAACTCGCTGTTGGGACCTCGCCAAGGCTTGCCGCGAATTGGGCGTCGAGTTGCGTTTTGCGCTGTCGGCGGAAAAAGACCGTTACGTCAAGCACCACCGAACTTTCGGTGGCGCCGCGTGGGTCTGGCTTAACTCGCCGGAAGACGAACAAATAGTGACGCAGACACTCAAGAGTCTCGCGGGCGTGGAGGCCGTCCTACCGCGTGGAGAAGCCGCGGAAAAGTACGGTCTGATGGCCGAACGGATCGGTGATTTGGCAGTTTTCGGCGATGCCCAGACTGTTTTTGGCGAGCTTACCGCGCCGATGGAACAGCTCGAAGGCGGCTACCGTTCACACGGCTCCCTCCACGAGTCGGACATTCCCCTCATCATCTACAATTCTTCCGTGAAACTACCGCGGCCGGAGGCATTCACCGCCAATCTCGACTTGACACGCCATCTTTTAACCTAGGCGCGAGTTTCATCGCCCGGCGAACCGCCGGTGGTCGACCATAAGTCAGCGATCCTGGACGACCTTTATCCCGGCCTTGGCGAAGATTTCGGCCGCGGCATCGTTGCGTATGCCGCTCTGAAACCAAACCGTATGCGGTTTCTTAGCGAGAATATCTTCGATATGGCTGTTGATGTCATGGGGACGGCGAAAGACATCGACCATATCTATGTCGCCGGGGACGTCGGCGAGACGCCGATAGACCTTTTCACCCAAGATTTCAGTCGCATCCGGGTAATATACCGGCACCGGAACTATCTCGTATCCGGCCCGCTGCATATAAAGCGGCACGTAAACGGAAGGCTGGTCGGCTTGCGCTTCGGTCTTGATGCCGAGAACGGCGATGCGTTTGGTCTGCCGGATCAAGTCGGCGATTTGGCCTGAATCGTCGATCAGGTTTGCTTGCCAATTCATATAAGTAGCGTAGCAGCCCGCCGCGCTTCCGTTCAAGACGTTCAAATCGTTCACGTCGTTCAAACCCCCTCCTTCGTCCTCCCCCGCGACCGCGGGGGAGGAAAGAGGTGAGGGTCGCATAGTGCGTTAGTTAAGAGGGTTCGCGCAATCCAATTGTAGTGATATCGAAGTTTACATTGACAGCCAAAAGTGCATCGCATAGCATTGCCGCAGCGGTTCGAATCCAAGCCGAATTTTCAAGTCGTGACGGTTACGATAAAGGAGTTTATGCCATGCTCAGTCACGAAGAAAACGATTTGCTCGCGCGCGTAGGTCCTGGGACGCCGGCGGGACAACTGCTAAGGCGTTATTGGCATGTGGTGGCGGCCGCCGCCGAGCTCAGCGATGACAAACCAAAAAAGAAAGTAAAAATTTTAGGCGAAAATCTGCTTCTCTATCGAGACCGTAAAGGAAGTTACGGACTCGTTGCCGAAAAGTGTTCGCACCGCGGCGTATCGCTCTATTACGGATTCGTCGAGGAAGACGGCATCCGCTGTGC
>DASWHT010000412.1:0-5347 GCA_036398075.1 Binatia bacterium
GATATTGCCGCGCAACACGCGGGAGCGCTGCCGTCGCGCCAATTGATATGGCTCGGTCTCGGTTTGGTCGCCATGTTCGCCGCCCTGGCGCTCGATTACCATTACGTTGACCGGTTGGCCTATCCGTTCTTCGCCGTCATACTCCTTCTCCTCTTGGTGGTGGACGTTGTCGGTCATTCGGGTGGCGGGTCGCAACGTTGGATCAACCTGGGCTTTTTCCGCCTGCAACCGTCCGAACCCGCCAAGGTCGCCATCGTGTTGGTGATGGTGAAATATTTTCAGGAGGATGAACCACGCGGCGGTTACCGCCTGCGCGATCTTTGGGTGCCTTTTGCGCTGGTGGCGCCGCTGATCTTTTTGACTTTGATTCAGCCTGATCTGGGCACCGCGATAATTCTTGGCATGGTTTTCATGAGCATGATGCTTCTGGGGGGACTACGGCTGAAATCTTTTTTTTGCCTGGCCGGCGCGGGGTTGGCTTGCCTGCCCATCGCCTGGCAGTTCTTGCGGCCCTACCAGCGCGAGCGGGTGTTAACCTTCATCGACCCCGACCGCGATCCGCTGGGCGCGGGTTATCACGTCATCCAATCGCAAATCGCCGTCGGCTCCGGCCGGCTTTTCGGCAAGGGCTATCTGCGCGGCACGCAGAACCGACTCGATTTTTTGCCCGCGCAGCACACGGATTTTATCTTCGCGGTTTTCTCCGAGGAGTGGGGATTCGTTGGGTGTTTCATCTTGTTGGCGTGCTACTTCGCCTTGATCGTTTACGGCCTCAAAGTCGTCGAGCGGGCCAAGGATCGCATGGGCGCGCTCTTGGTTTTCGGCACGCTTTCGATCATTTTCTGGCATGTGGTGATCAATGTCGCCATGGTCGCGGGCGTGTTGCCGGTGGTGGGAGTACCGCTGCCGCTCTTCAGCTACGGGGGATCGGCTTTGGCGACCATGATGTTCGCCATCGGCTTGATGATCAACGTCAGCATGCGCCGGTATATCTTCTAAGAATCGTCGAGGATTGAAGATGGAGGATAGAGGATGGCGATCTTCGATCTTCCATCCTCGATCTTCGGTCATTGCAGACTACTGCAGTGCCTTCTCGATGGCGCTTACGAGTTTGGCCTTCGGCGCCGCGCCGACGATCTGTTCTTTCACGGCGCCGTCCTTGAGGATGATCAGATTCGGGATGCCCCGGATGCCGTAGAGCGAGGCGGTGGCGGGGTGATCGTCCACATTGAGCTTTGCTACTTTTAACTTTCCGGCGTACTCGCTGGCAATTTCTTCGATGATGGGCGCAATGGCTTTACACGGACCGCACCATGGCGCCCAAAAATCCACCAGCACGGGCAGGTCTGATTTGAGCACTTCAGTTTCGAAATTATTGTCTCCCACTTCGGCAATATTGGCCATGATCTCAGTCCTCCTTACAGGGTCGAAAGAAATTTGAGCAGCGTTCGCACCCCGAATCCCGTCCCGCCTTTAGGGCAGATGGTTTGATCCGATTCGGCGAATGCCGGACCGGCGATGTCGAGATGAGCCCAGGGAACATCGGCGACGAATTCTTGCAGGATCAAAGCCGCGGTGATCGCGCCGCCGTGGCTGCCGCCGATGTTTTTCATGTCGGCGACGCTGCTTTTGATCATTTCCCGGTATTCTTTGACCAGCGGCAGCTGCCAGAGCTTCTCGCCCGTGTCCCTGGAACAACGCAGCAGATGTTCCGCCAAATCTTGGTTGTTACTAAACAAGCCTCCGACTCCGCTTCCCAGGGCAACCATGCAGGCGCCGGTGAGCGTCGCCAGGTTGATCATATAGTCCGGTTTTTGTCTTGCGGCGAGGGCCAAAGCGTCGGCCAAGATCAAGCGGCCCTCGGCGTCCGTATTCAACACCTCGATCGTTTTGCCGTTTAAGTAGCGGATTACGTCGCCCGGTTTTTGCGCGTTGGCGCCGGGCAGGTTATCCGTCGTAGGAACATAGCCTGTAACTTCGATGTCCAGGCGCAATTGCGGAAGCCGGCTCATGGTGGCGATAATTGCGGCGCCGCCGGCCATGTCGAGCTTCATGGTCTCCATCGACTTCGACGGCTTGAGCGACAGCCCGCCGGAGTCGAAAGTGATTCCCTTGCCCACCAGCGCGATTTTTTTTCGCGGCTTTCCCGCCGGCTTGTAGCGCATGAGGATGAACCTTGGCTCTTCCTGGCTGCCGCGGTTTACCGCGAGCAGCCCCGCCAGTTTCATCGATTCAATTTTTTTCTTGCCCCACACCTCAACCGAAAGACCGCGCCCGCGGCAAACACGCTCCGCCTGCTCGCCGAGGAAGCGTGCCGTGGCGACGGAGGGAGGTTCGTTGACCAAATCACGCGCCAAAAATACCCCGGCGGCCGCCTGTTGCGCGCTGTTGATTGTTTTGTCCAGTGCCGCGCTGCGTCTTAAACCGGGTCTAAAAAGGGTGAGCATTCTGATTTCGGCGGACGGCTTGGAGTTCGAACGATACCTGGTGAATTGATACGACGCGAGCAGCGCGCCTTCGACCGCCGCGCCGGCTCTGTCTTCGGCGTCTTTATTCGGTGCGAAGAACAGAGCGATGTCCTGAGCGCCGATGGCGGAAGCCTCGCGGCGCGCCCGCGCGGCCGCTTTGCGCCAACCGTCGTGGTCGATGTCTTTTTCTTGGCCGAGACCTACGAGCAAAATATGCGATGCGGGCAACGTGCCCGCCGTTGAATAAAGCAAGCTGGCGCCCTCCGCGCCGGCAAATTTGCTCTTTTGTATACACTGCTTCAGTTGTCCCTTGAGACGGAGATCCAAAGCGCGCAATGGCGCTTCTTGCAACTTTTTTTCGGCGACGGGCAAGACCAGCAAGTCGGTCTTTAACGTTTCGACGCCGGCATCTCTGATCCTTATTTCCATGCGCTTTTCACTTAGCCTTTTTGCCTGATTAGAGTCATGAATTCGTTGCGGGTTTCTTGCCGCGTGCGAAAGGCGCCGAGCAGCGTGCTGGTGATAACGAATGAATTCTGCTTTTGGATGCCGCGCATTCTCATGCACAGATGCTCCGCTTCGATGACCACGGCGACGCCCAAGGCGTCGAGTTTCTCCATGATGATCGTGGCGATCTGGTTGGTGAGTCGTTCCTGGACCTGGAGGCGGCGGGAGTAAACGTCCACTAAACGGGCAAGTTTAGAAATGCCGACGATCTTGTGGTGGGGAATATACGCCACGTGCGCCTTGCCGAAAAAGGGCAGCATGTGGTGCTCGCACAGGGAATAGAAATCGATGTCTTTCTGGACGATCATCTCTTCGTAGTCTTCCGTGAAAAGGGCATCGTTGATGACTTTTTCGGGGTCCATGCGATATCCCTGGGTCAAAAACTCGAGAGCTTGGGAAACTCGCTCCGGTGTCCGAAGCAAGCCTTCGCGGTCGGGATCCTCGCCAATGGTCTTTAGAATGATACGAATCTGCTCTTCCATCGATGCTCCCGGTCGGGCGGGGTGTTGTGCGCGTTATCTAGTCACGCCGTGCGAGACGAAATCCTTAGAAAACTAGCATTTGCCATAGTGAGGGTCAAACAAGCGGCGCAGCAACGGGGTCTTTTATAGCTTTTTCAGCAGCCAGTCGGGGGTAAAGCGCAGCACGTAGGCGTTGAGAAAAGTCATGTAGTCGGTGATCAATAACACTCCCACGATGATCAGCAAGACGCCGCCCATGACGTGAACGGCATGGATGTAGCGGCGAAATCTTTGCGAGAATTGGAAGAAAGAATTCACCGCCAGCGCGCTTAAGAAGAATGGCAGCGCTAATCCCGCGGCATAGCTTGAGAGCAAAAAAATGCCGCTGCCGACCTCCCCCGATGCGCCCGCCAGGGCGAGCACCGCGCCCAGAACCGGTCCGACGCAAGGCGTCCAGGCAACCGCGAAGGTGATGCCAACCAACACCGAGCCTAAATAGCCCGCCGGTTTGTCTTTCAAATCGAACTGAAGATACCTTTCCAGGGCGGCGATTTTGAAAAGGCCGACGAGATAAAGCCCGACCAGAACGACGAATATCCCGCCCATGAGGCGAATGAGATTCCGGTAGCCCAAAAACAAGCCGCCGAGAAAGCTGGCGGACGCGCCCAGTGAGACAAAAACCAGCGAAAAGCCGAGGATAAAAGCGGCGGAGTTCAAAACCACGCGGGTGCGCACCCTGGCCGCGGCTTGAGCGCCGCGCATCTCCTCGACGGAGACACCGGAGACGAAGGAAAGATACGATGGAATCAGCGGCAAGACGCAGGGTGAAAGAAACGAGAACACTCCGGCTGCGAATGCGACGAAGACGTTAACCTCGGTCATTTTTTTTCTGCGAGGATTTGACCGATCAAATTGCGCGCGGCCGGGCTGTGCCATTCAGCCGGGCCCCAGGCGCGCGCCAGCCCTTCGCCTTTCGGACCGATGAGATAGGTTGTGGGCAATCCCCAAGCTCCATAGAGCAAACCTACCTGCCCGTCGGGATCGAAGGCCGCGGGGTATGTAATTTTCAATTCTTTGAGAAAATTTATGGCGTCTTGTTTGCGGTCTTTAACGTTGACGGCGAGAATCACGAAGTTCCTGTCCTTATATTCCTGATAAAGGCGCTCCATCGCCGGCATCTCTTCCCGGCAGGGAACGCACCAGGTCGCCCAGAAATTCAAAAACACAGTCTTGCCGCGAAAATCCTTTAGAGAAATTTTCTTGCCGTCGAAACCCGAAATAGTGAAATCCGGAGTCGGGCTATTGTCCTTCATCGGTTCCAGGTTTTTGATGACTTTGTAATTGACCTTGGACTGGGCCGCCGAGGGGCCGGTCATTAAGAGCACCCAACCTAAACCAACCAGAAGCGCGAGTGATCGAGCTATGAACATGGGATCTACTCTAACGAACAGTCCCAAGGGACGCAATACTTGTGCGATCTAACCACAAAGCGCCCATAAAATGCCGCGCGCAGCCGGTTCAAGTAGTTCAAGCCGTTCAAATCGTTGAAGCCGTCCGAGCCGAAGAGGGTTCGTTGAACAACTTGAACGTATTGAACGATTTGAACGTTTGGAACACACCCGAGCGGAAGGCGTGCCTTCGTGGTGGGAGTGTTTTTCTTCGCGACGAGTGAAGCGGAATCGTTATGGTTTGATCGATTTCATTTGGCTACAAAAACATAGCCCCCCGAGTTGTTTACCGGGGGGCTTGTTTTGCTCGATAGCCAGAACGGCTATCTTACCGCCTGAGATTTAAGGAGGGTTCAAGTCACCACCACAACCTCACATCTCAATAGTTACTTCTTTTTCTTTTTGGCTTTCTTTTTGGCCTTTTTAGCTGCCATAGACACCTCCTTTTAGGATTCCATGGGTG
>DASWHT010000413.1:0-1581 GCA_036398075.1 Binatia bacterium
GGGATTACCGACGGCGAGTTTCGCCGCAATCTGTGGCATGCCGATTTTTTGAGTCAGTTTGAGGGCATCAAAGTCGTCGAAGGATTGTTGCCAGGGTCCGCCCGGCATTTCCAAAACCCGGATTCGGACGTGCAGCGATCCCCCACGCAATTCGTCGTCACAGGAAAGTTGGGGCATGGCCACGGCATCGAGACGGACAATTTTAAATACTTAGCGTCCGTGACGAAGCAAACGCCTAAACAGTGCATCCCCTCGCCCTCGCTGGTGCATTTCCGTACCGGGCGCGGCGGCGTGGATAAAACGGCTTACCCCGAAATGGAGGACTTTTTCACCGACCTGGCGCGGGTCTTCCGAGAGGAGATTGCCGCTCTCGCCGCTGCCGGTTGTACCTATCTTCAGATCGACGATGTCAACTTCGCGTATCTGTGCGACCCGAAAATGCGCGACGGCGCGAAGAAGATCGGCGAGGATCCCGATAAGCTCCCGGCTCTGTATGCGCGGCTGATCAATGAGAGCATCAAGGATCGCCCGGCCAATATGGCGGTATGCACGCATCTGTGCCGGGGAAATTTCGCCAGCGCCTGGGTGGCGGAAGGCGGCTATGATCCGGTCGCCGAAGTGTTGTTCAACGAGCTCAACGTCGATGGTTATTTTCTCGAGTTCGACACGCCGCGCGCGGGAAATTTCGCGCCGCTGCGCTACATGCCCAAAGGCAAAAAACTGATTCTCGGGCTGGTGACTTCCAAGACCGGCGAATTGGAAAAGCCCGACGATCTCAAGCGCCGCATCGACGAAGCGGCCAAGCTTGTGCCGTTGGATCAGCTCGGCATCAGCCCGCAGTGCGGTTTTTCCAGCACGGTGCTCGGAAACAAGTTGACCGTGGACGATCAGATCGCCAAACTCAAGTTGGTCGTTCAAGTGGCGCGCGAGGTGTGGGGAAGTGAATAGACATTACTGCGGCCAATTTCTTGTCATCATCGTCGTTAATAGATAACTTGGCAGCCAAGGAGGTGAAATTTATGCGCTATACAATCGAAAAACTGTTAGCGGTGTTTGCGCTAATTTTCATGCTCGGCGGATGTCAGGCGATGACAGGGAGAACCGCGGGCCAGAATATCGACGATTCCAATACCACGGCGGCGGTCAAGGCGCAGTTGGCGCGGGATAAAGTGTCGAGCTTGATGCGCATCGACGTCGATACCAACGGCGGCGTGGTGGCGCTCAACGGCACAGTGGAGTCGGCGGAGCAGCGGGCGCGGGCCGAACAGATCGCGCGCGGTGTCGGCGGCGTCAAACGCGTGATCAATAATTTGCAAGTCCAGCGCTGATGAGGACGGATACCCCAGGAGCGCCCCGCTGAGAGACTGTGTCGCGATGTCATCCTGATGAGGCGATAGCCGAAGGATCTCGTTATCGTTATCGTCGTGACTGAAAATGCGAGATGTTGCGCTGCGCTCAGCATGACACCTATGGGATTTTTCTCATCGCGACACAGTCTCTGAGTGGTAGAGGATTGCTTACTTCCGTGGCTTTTACTTCTGCAGCGAGTCGATAAAACCACTCTTTTCCAGTTGTTCGACG
>DASWHT010000414.1:0-4957 GCA_036398075.1 Binatia bacterium
TTGAGCCGCTGAACTTCGGCCAGGCGGTCTTCCAGTTGTTCGAGCGCGCCGGGCTCGAAGTGCATCCTTTCGGCGTAGCGGCGCAATTCCATATTGGCCTCTTCCAATTGCGCCAGCGCGCCTTGCACCAATTCTGCGACACCGGCCAAGGCGCTGTCGATCTGCGCCAGCTCCCGCAGCTTGTTGCCGTATCGCCCGAGAGGCGCCACCAAGGCGTTGTCCCCTTCATAGAGCAACTCTTCGCCCTCTCGGCATCCCTGGTAGAGTTTCTCGGCATGGATGAGTATATTTTTCTTTGCCCGCAGCTCCGCTTCCTCCTCTGGCCGCAAGCGGGCGGTGACGATCTCTTCGACTTGGGCTTCTAGCAAACCCCTTTCGTTCTTGCGCCGTTCGAGCTCTTCCCGGGCGCATTTCAGCGCATCCCACGCCGATGCGAAGGCCGAAAATTTTTCGCCCATGGAATGGACGTCTGCGCCCAGCCCTCCAAAGGCGTCGAGCAGGTCGATATGGTTTTCGGGCTTGAGCAAAGTGTGGTGCTCATGCTGGCCGTAAACACGCACCATGGAAGCGCCGATCTCCGAAAGCAAATTTAGCGGACTGAGACTACCGCCTAGATAAACTCGATTTTTTCCCGTGCGGCTGACGACCCGCTTGATGATCAAATCGTCGTCCACTTCGATGCCCGCGCCGCCGAGTTTGACTTTGACTGACGGCGGCACCGCTTCAAACAAGGCTTCAACGCTCGCTTCCTCCTGGTTATGCCGAATGACGTCGGAGGTAACGCGGTCTCCGGAGATCAAACCAAGGGCGTTTAAAATGATCGATTTCCCAGCACCGGTCTCGCCGGTAAGAATATTCAAGCCTGGCCCAAGCCCCAGCGCCAATTCGTCAATGACGGCAAAATTTTTAATTCGCAGCTCGCGCAGCATAGGACCGCGATTTTAGCGCTCTCCCCATTTGAGCTTATTGCGGAGAATCTCATAATAGCTCCGCGACGGCAGCTTGATCAGCGAAACGGGCAGGCCGTAATCCCGCGCTTCGACGATGTCGCCGTTATTGAGCCGTGCGCCCGGCTGTCCGTCGGGGACAAGAATCACCGTGTCGCCGAAAGAGCGCAGCGTCACGCGGATCGCCGCCTTGCTCGGCACGACGATGGGCCGGTTGGTCAACGTGTGCGCGCATATCGGGGTGAGAATCACCGCGCCCAAGGCTGGCTCCAGAATCGGCCCGCCCGCTGCCAGCGTATAGGCGGTGGAGCCCGTGGGTGTAGAGATGATCAAACCATCGGCCCGGTAAGTACAGAGGTAATCGTCACCGACGTAGGTTTCCAGATCGATAATCCGGCTGCGCGCGCCTTTAGCGATAACCGCGTCGTTGAGGATGCGAAACCTATGGCCTTTGCCTTTTTTGCTTTGAACGCGGATTTCCAAAGTCATGCGGTGTTCGACTTCGTAGTCTCCGTCCAGGGTCTTGGCGAGCACCGCCTCGAGTTCATCCACCGCAACTTCCGTAATGAATCCCAGGCCGCCCATATTCACGCCTAGGATCGGCACATCGGGCCGCTCCACCAGAGGGGCAATATTGAGCAGGGTCCCATCGCCGCCGAGCGAGATAATCAAGTCGGCCCGCGCCGCCAGCTGTTTTTTGGTGCATGACTGGGCACCGCCGCGCACCAGCCCATTCTCCACCAGCACTTTGCGTTTGCGCATTTTCAACCAGGGAATCAGCCAGCGCACCATCTCGGCGGCTTTGGGCTCCTGGTATTTCGCCACTATGCCAACCACACGAATCATTGAAAATGCTTTCCCTCCGCGACATTAGCACAGGATGATAAAAATGCCATGACGGCGCGCATCTGACCAGCAAACCGATTGATCTGCGGGTCTGAAATGCTCAATGGCGCCACGGTCTCCCACCGCGCGGGACCGAGTCCTACGACTTATCAGTACCTTGAACTTTGAACATTGAACGTTGAACTCACGTTTCAAGTTTGCTCTATTCTGCACGCGAATTTTAACCCCACTGATCTACAGGCGCGCACGCTGAAACATGTTGCGCCGCGTTTGACATTTCGTCGCCTGGGGAGATATTGGGATCTAAGCAGCGCCGGCGCGCGCCGTTGAGATGCGTGGCGCAGCCGAATTCGGAGAGTCCTATGCTTAAGACCACGGGCCTGATCCACGGCCACTACGAATGCCGCTCACTGGCCGAAACTTTGCCGGTTTTTACCGACCTGTTAGCGGCGGAAATCATCGAGCAAAGAGCGGGCGAAGCCACGGTAAAACACCCCAATACCGACTGGCGCTTGGTCGTCCACGAAGGTGGTCCCGACGCTCCCGAGAAATCCTTCGACAACCACTACGGCTTTCGTGTCGGCAGCCACCAAGAAGTCCAGTCCGCCTGGGAATATCTCGAAGCCAACAAGGGAAAATATCGCCTTACGCAAATCACCGAGCCGCAGCAGGCCCACTTTGCTTACTCGGTCTATTTCCGGGAGCCCGGCGGCAATGCGCTGGAAATCGAATACTACAATCCAGGCGGTGCGCTGCATGGCCGCTCGCACACGGCAGGCCACTGGGAAACACCCCTCCCCAACGAACGCTTTTCCGGCCGCGGCTATATTCCGCAGGCGTTCAGTCACGGCACTCTCCAGTGCGATGATACGGAGGCGAGCCGCCGTTTCTACACCGAGATTCTGGGCCTGCAAATCGCCGCCGGTTTCAACAAGGCTCAATACATCAAACATACTTCGACACCTTGGTACATCGTCGTCTTGCAGCGCAGCCCGCGGCAATATCTCGCGCCGGTTAATAGGTTTACGTTACAGATGGGCTCCCCCGCCGAGGTCGAGGAGGCCCACGGCAAATTTGTCGCCGAGGGCCTAACTCTCGGCATCACGGAAGCCGGGAACTTGGAGCGAGCCGGCGGCAATATCAGCTTCATCTTCAGCGACCTGGATCGCAACTGGTGGGAACTCACCGCCGGCGCGCGATGGTGAGGACGAATATCGAAAACTGATCATGGCAAAAAAGTCGCGAATACCGATCATCGGCTGTTCATCATTAATCGGCGCATTGCTTCTCTCCGCCGCCGTCACGGCCAGAGGCCAAGAACTGAGCAAGCTGCCTTACGTTCCGACGCCGCAAATCGTCGTGGATGAAATGATCAAGCTCGCCGCCGTCGCGGCCGATGATTTCGTCGTCGATCTTGGCTCCGGCGATGGCCGGATCGTCATCACCGCGGCCAAACAATACAAAGCCAACGGCTTCGGCGTCGACATCGACGCCAGGCTTGTCGCGCTGAGCAACAAAAACGCCAAAGAGGCGGGAGTGGCTGACCAGGCGCGGTTTTTCGAGCGCGATATGTTTAAGACCGACATCGGCAAGGCCAGCGTGCTGATGCTCTACGTGCTGCCGGATTTTATGGCCAAGCTACGATCCAAAGTCCTCACTGAGCTGCGACCGGGCGCCCGGGTGGTGGCCCATGATTATTACATGGACCAGTGGCATCCCGACCGGATGATCACGCTCACCGTTCCGGAGAAAGTGGAAGCCAACGGCACGGACAAGGCCTATCTTTATCTGTGGATCGTCCCGGCGATGGTCAAAGGATCGTGGCGGCTATTTTTCGACACCGGGGGCAAAACTCAAGAGTTAAGCATTACCTTCGATCAGGAATATCAGATGCTCAATGCCAACGCGGAGCGCGCCGGCAAATCTATGATAGTTGAAAAGCCGACGCTCAGGGGCAATGAAATTAGCTTTGGCCTAACCCTCGCAGCGACCCGTTATCAACTCGCCGGCAAAGTCGAAGGCGACAAGATCGAGGGCAAAGCAGTAGCCGGTAAAGACACTCTCAACTGGCTCGCGCGAAAAATACCTTAGGCGCCGAAGGCGCGGTTCAAGGTTCAAAAGTTCAATGTTCAATGATTTCAGGCCCGGACCGCATGCTTCGAGGGTCTGAGCATCACCGGACTATGATTATTCAAGCCTAGTACACGAGGGGAACAGCAATTCGCCAAAGTTCGGCATCGAATTCCGAATCCAAGAACCTTGAACCTTTGAACCTTGAACTTTGAACCTAACGACGGCACAGCCGTCGTTAGCTCCCAAGCAGCTTCAGTTTGTTCTTAGCGCTCTTGCCGGGTTTATTGCGCGGAAACTTGGTGGCAACAAATTCCAAGAGGTCTCGACCCAGGTCGCGTTCGTTCCCGGTGCGCTCGACCAGGCCGAATCCGAGCGCAAACAACTCTTCGGGCGCAAGACTCTTTTCTTTTTTCAGCGTTTCGAACAGCGGATACGCCGAGTTGCGATAAAGCTCGCAGAGCGCTTCCAAGGCGGGATGGTGCCGGTTGGTGGCCAGCGTGTGGGCATGGAGCTTTAACTGCGCCAGCGCCAGGTAAAACCGGTGCTCGGGTTTGAACGCGCGGAAATCTCTAAGGGGCGCCAAAAATCCCAGCGACTCTCTGTACTTTTTCGCTTTTATCAACCGCCCGGCCTGCTCCGCCAGCCGCTGGTAAGCCTCGTCTTCGTCGGCCTTTTTGAGCGCGTGCAGAAAGGCCTCCTTAATCCGATCCTCGGCGGTCACCGCCTTTTCAAAACGCTTCCACAGGGCGTCAACTGTATCTTGGCGCCACCTGCCCTCGAACGAGGGCAGCAGCTCGGCAATACTCCACGCTTTGCTCGCGTCGTCACAGGCCACCAGTTCTTTGATTAAAGCGGCGCGCGCCTCGGGGATCTTACGCAGCGAGCTCGCCGCCACGTCGCGCTTACGGTAGTCCGCGTCCCCCAACTGCTCCACCAGCGTGCGCACAGTCGCCGGCGTACCGACCTCGCCCATCTTGCGCAGGGCAAACTTTTGCACGTCCGTATGCGTGCTGTGCATCAGCTTTGACAGCAGCGCGCGGGCGTCATCGGGCAGCTCATGGGCGTCGAGCAGCTCCAGCGCCAAGCGCGTG